>DATFRK010000547.1:0-6939 GCA_035263325.1 Pyrinomonadaceae bacterium
TATGCTCTTCCGAGGTTGAGTTCGAATCGTCATCACGAAGCATTAGATCATCAACGCGTTCGGGAATTGATTGCTCCTCTTTATGGTAAGGACTGCTCATTTCGTAAAAACTCCTTCGATGACCAATGAATTCGATCTATCTATTTTACGACTGTCTCATTGGATAAGTTCATAATACGGATGCGCTGAAACAACCGTCAAGCTAAGGGTTAGGCGGCGCACAACCTTGCCCGACCCAGCCGCATCCGTTATATTTCGGTTGACGTGTCAGAGGCCTGCTCCCGGTCTTTGCGCGCCGGGTGAAACCATCACAAAAGCAAGAGGTTTTCAGTGAAAAGAATTCATACCCAACTCGTTCTCACACTATTAATTATCAATCTGGTTATCCCGACCTACATCGCAGCGCAGCAGCGACCCCAAACTTCCTCAGGAACTTCCTCCGGTAGCGAGCGAAGCGCCTTTGGGTACCCGGGCAGAAGAACTCGCAGTGCCACCAGTGCGGCGGCAGCGGTCGTTGAGCGCGACTTTGATGAGGCTCTAAGAGTGATCCAGGAGCAGTACGTCGATGGTCGCAAGCTCAACTACAACGATGTCTTTAAGTCGTCGATTATTGGCATGTTGCGCTCGCTCGATCCCCACTCAAACTATTATGACCGGGAAGAGTTTGACGAGTTAAAAACAGATCAGCGTTCCGAGTACTTCGGCATCGGTGCTTCCATCCAAAGTTATAACTACGGCGAACAGTTAGACACGTTCATTACCGCGACCTTTGAGGGTTCACCCGCCGCGCGGGCGGGACTGCGCTTTGGCGATCGCATTGTTGAGGTCGACGGCGTGAAGATGACGGGCAAGCCTTCGATCGAAGTACGCGACAAGATTCGTGGACCACGAGGATCAACGGTTCGGGTCACGCTGGAAAGAGCTGCCGATAAACGCATTCAACTGGTCAACATCATCCGCGACACGGTGCCGCAGCCATCAATTCCGGATGCGTACATGTTGAAGCCGGGAGTCGGCTACATCGATATGACCCGGGGCTTCAACTTCACCACCACTGATGAACTCGAAGCGGCCCTTGAACATCTGCACGCGAAGGGCATGACGTCGTTAGTGCTTGACTTGAGAAATAATCCGGGCGGCTTCCTGGACCAGGCTATTCACGTAGCGGAAGTGTTTCTCAAGAACGGGCAGTTGATATTGACGCAAAAGGGCAGAAACGGCTTCCGCGACAATACCTATGAGTCGCGCAATAGCGCACCCGATCTGACTCCGTTGGTAATTCTGATTAATGAGAACACTGCCTCCGCTTCGGAGATCGTGGCGGGCGCAATGCAGGACCATGATCGGGCCCTGATCGTCGGGCAAACTAGTTTCGGCAAAGGGCTGGTACAGAGCATTATCCCGTTGGAGTACGGCGCCGGCTTAACGCTTACGTCCGCCAAGTACTACACCCCATCAGGCAGGCTGATTCAGCGTGATTATTCGAACGGCGGCTTTTACGACTATTACACCCACGGAGGAGTTAGCAAGCAGGACCAGAAGGAAGAGAAACCCTCAGGTCCGGAAAAGAGGACCGACACGGGACGCGCGGTTTACGGTGGTGGCGGGATCTCGCCTGACGAGAGCGTGGGACCTCGATTGATGAATCAGACCCAGCGTCGCCTGTTGAATCCGACGTTTACCTTCGCTCGTGAACTGGTGAATGGACGCATCGATGGTCTCGCGACCAGCAAGAACCAAAAAGAGATCGACTTCCATCACGACCTGATGGCCGACGATTGCAGAATCACCGATGAACTCTTCAAGGCGTTCAAGGAATACGTCACCAACGATCCTGAGTACAAGTTCGCCACGGCAGCGGTGCTGGATCACAATCGTTCCTTTATTGAACTTGAATTGCGCTTCAATCTGGTCACCGCAGCGTACGGACGAGTGGTTGCCGATAGAGTGTTTGTCACCACTGACGACCCGCAAGTAGCAAAGGCTGTCGATGTACTGCCAAAGGCGCGTGATCTGGCAATGGGCACCGCGAAGGCATCAAAGCAACCGTAGTAAAAGAAAATCAAATCTACTTTACTGAAGGCCGCGATCCAGTCGCGGCCTTCTCGTTGTTAAGTAGAGATCCCGACAAGTCTCCGTAGCGACAGGATGCAATGGGATACTACGGTCACCCCGCCTTTGAGATCTCCAATCTTAAGATCTCAGATCTCAAGCGCCAATCGGCAATCGGGCAATCGGCAATTGGAAATATCTCTGTTTCAAGCGTAAGACACAGTCTTGCGTCTAAAACCCTCCTTGTGTTAGCTTGTTCATTGGTGAGGAGGTGATGCGAATGAGCCGATCCGGTAAAGCGCTAGTGAATACCGAAGAACTTGGACGCGCCGTGAAGCGTCGCCGGGAAGAACTCGAACTTAGTTTGCGCGACGTCGCCAGCGAAACCGGCGTTTCCGCTTCGACTCTGTCGCGCATCGAAAATGGCACCGGTAAACCGGACGCCGACAACATCGCCAGGTTAACGTCCTGGCTCGATGTGCCTATGGAGCGAATCCTCAGTGGCCGGCACTCGCAATCAGCCGAGGCGAAGGCCGTCGTTTATTACCCGCAAGAACCGGTGCCGGAGATCGTTGAAGCTCACCTCCGCGCTGACCGTAATCTGACACCGCAAACTGCCGCTGCCCTCTCAGAACTCTTTCGGGTGGCCTATACCCAATTCACGCGCACGGCGCCTGAGAAGCAGTCAAAGAAGCGACGTTAGGTTGTAAGCCAAAATAATTGAACAGTGTTCGTTGACGAGTTACCGCCGGGACAGAAGTGGCGCCGCTTTGAACTGAAAGCGCTGGGACTGCGCGACTTCGCCCGTGTCAGACCCGACCTGCCTCTCGATCCTTTCTCACTGGCCCGCTTCGCTAATCTCTTAGTCTTGAGCTTTGAGCAGATTGCCGGCCTCAGTGAGAGCACTCGAACTCACCTTTTGGGCGCAGCAGCCGAAGAGTGGTCCGGCGGTGCGTGTTCATTACCCGACGGCACAAAGCTGGTAATTCTGAATCCTACGCACGGCCGGTCCAGGACCAACGCCACGTTGATGGAGGAAATTTGCCACGTCTTCCTGGGCCATCAACCCAATCGACTTTCCCTTGTCACGAAAGATGAACGGGGAAAAGTGATGTCCCGGGATTATCGGAAAATGGATGAAGAGGAGGCCTACGCAACTGGAGCGGCTGCCCTGGTCCCTTATGCCTCGTTGAAGCGACTCCTCAATGAGGGCAAGCTCGCCGCTGACATTGCCAGGCACTTCCGCGTCAGCAGAGAGTTGGTGCAATACCGCCTCAAGGTGACGCACCTGTGGCAGCAGTACAAGAGTATCCACGGAACTGCAGGGAAGTAGCAGTGAAAGGGGACTCAAACCAGTCTTGGATGTTTTACGTCCCTAACCTCTATAATGTCCGACTGGCTCCGTCCAGTGATTTGCCCTTGACTGAAGTGACCAAATGACTGAGCAAGTAAAAGAGCTCACGGCGCAGGGTTTAACCACCACCGACAAACTGCGCATGCTGCTCGATATCACGAAGAAAATCAGCCGTTCCCTCGATCTGCAGGAGGTCTTGAATCTGGTTATGGATACGCTGGATTCATTGATCCCCTACGACGCTGCAGGAATTTTTGTCTTGCAGTGCGTCGATAAGGAGTCGTTGCCCGAAGGGGAAGAACCCTGCACCTTCAAATCTGAAGCGGTGCGAGGTTATGACATTGATGAATTATCTGAACTCCACTTAAAGCTGGGCGAGGGATTTATCGGTAGTGTCGCGCTAAGTGGCGAGCCAATCATCTCCGACGACGTGCGTAATAATCCGGTGTACGTCAACGCCCGCGCCAAGACACTCTCGGAAATGGTTGCGCCGATCATCTCGAATGACGAGGTGATCGGGGTCTTCGATCTGGAAAGTGACGATCTAAGTGCCTATTCTGAAGACGACCTGCAGGTGTTGATGATGCTGGCTTCACAAGTGGCCATCATCATCGAAAAGGTGATGTTGCACGAGCAGTTGATCGAAAAGAAGCGACTCGAAGGTCAACTCGAAGTGGCCCGGCAGGTGCAACTGGAGTTGCTCCCTCCCGGTGATCCAGAGCTCAGTGGTTTTGATATCAGTGCCTACAATTTTCCTACCGAAGAAGTTTCGGGCGACTACTACGATTGGGTCCGCATCTACGACGACCAGATAGGAATCGTCATTGCCGACGTTTCGGGTAAAGGGGTGCCGGCTGCGTTACTGATGGCGTTCTTGCGGGCCAGCCTTCGAGCGGCCACCCACGTTGGCTACGCCACGCACATCTCGATGGCCAAAGTAAACAATCTGCTTTGGGAGTCGATCGAAAGAAACCAGTTTGTCACGGCCTTCTACGGAATTTTGGATGCCTCGACCAACTCACTCTCCTATTCCAACGCGGGCCATAATCCCCCTTTACTTATTGACGCTGAGGGCCAAACGCGTTTTATTGAAAGAGGAGAACAGCCACTGGGTATGTTCCCAGATACTCGGTACCACGAAAATCACCTGAGGTTAAGGCCTGGTGACGTGTTGTTGCTTTACACGGATGGCGCAACCGAGGCTTTGAACCCCGCCGGTCAGGAATTTGGCAAAGAACGACTGGCAGAAGCGGTAAAGGTGGCCAGGGACCTGAGCGCCCGGGAGATGGTTACCACTCTTCATCGCGAAGTCGATAGTTGGACCGACGGCATCGGCGCCGGAGATGATGTAACCTTTTTTGTGGTGAAAGCGTTAAAATGAAAACGCGGGAAACTTCTTCGTTTCCCGCGTTTTGAGGATCGTCAAGCGTTGCTTGATTGTCAGTGTGCCGTTAGCGAACAGTGCGCGTGGTCGCCCCCCGGTGCCAACGGCGCACGATAGTCGCCAAAGTGAAATCCGGCTTCGGCCTCCGATAAAGCGTACACATCAAAGCCATATGCATCGAGATAGTCTGCTAAATCATCGGGGGAAAGAAGATACACGGAAGGGGAATAACCCGACTCCACGCGAATCTCCAGCAGGCGCTCGATCACTTCGATTGGTGCAAAGCAGCTAACAGGATCTCTGTAGGTTGCCATGGTTCAGCGCCTTTCCTCTTCAAAATTCAGGACTCGGCCCGCCTTCTCTTACCGTGTCCCTTCAACGAACGTACTGCTTTGATGTACGCAACCTGCAAGTAGTTTGTTCTTCCCGTAAAAACATTTCTTACCTAACGAACCGCGGTTACTGTTACATTTGACGCGGAACTTTGGAAAAAGTTCAAAGGAAAAATGAGTAGCGAACAACCAAACACCCCCAATAGCGCAACAGCGGCGCCACCGCCGCCAAACTTCATGGCCGTGCTTCGAGAAATGCTGAAGACTTCCGATAAGGTGAGCGATTTGATCTTCAGCCCCGGCCGACCACCGCAAGTGGAATTAACCGGCAAGCTTGTCCCCGTAAAAATTCCGGGTATCGACAAGCTCACGCCGGCCCACACCGCCGGCATTGCCAAGGTGATCATGGGCACTTCGCAAGTGGCCGCCGATAACCTGGAAAAGAATGGCTCTGCGGACGTGTCCTTCAGTGTGCCGGGAGAGGCCCGGTTCCGCGTTAACATCTTCAAACAGCGCGGTACTCACGCGATTATCATGCGCGTCATCCCGATGCGGCCGCCCCAGTTCAAGGATTTCAACCTGCCACCGCAGCTTGCGGAGATGGCGGATCTCAAGAACGGTATCGTGCTGGTTACCGGGCCGACCGGCAGCGGTAAGAGTTCAACGCTGGCGGCAGTGATCGATTTGATCAACGAAACTCACTTCTATCACATCGTGACGATTGAGGATCCAATCGAGTTTCTGCATACGCACAAGAACTCCACTATTCATCAACGCGAACTTCACTCCGACACCCCGAGCTTCTCCATTGCTTTGCGCGCGGCCCTGCGACAAGCGCCGAAAGTCATTCTCGTGGGCGAAATGCGCGATCGCGAAACCATCGAAGTGGCCCTTGAAGCAGCGGAGACGGGCCACCTGGTCCTGTCCACGTTGCACACAATTGATGCTTCGAAGACTGTCGACCGTATCATTGGTGTGTTTCCCAAGAACGAGGAACGAGTGATCCGCACCCGCATTGCACAGTCGTTCCGCTACATTGTTTCGCAACGATTGATTCCCCGGAGTGACGGCAATGGTCGCATCGCCGCAATCGAGATTCTCAAATCGACAATGAGGACGCGAGACTACATTGAGCGGGGAGAATCAGAGGGCAAGTCGTTGATCGATGCGATGGAACAGGGTGACCAGGAGGGAATGCAAACCTTTGACGGGGTGATTGAGAAGTTTATCCGGGATGGAATTCTGACCAAAGAAGCCGCTCTGCCGTATGCAACCAACGCGAACAACTTATTGCTGCGAATCAACGACCTGGATGGTTCAGCACCAATTCCTGCGGAACCGGTGCCACCCAAGGATTCCGGTTCAATGCTTGACATGATCGAGCGGTGACTCAAGAGGCCACGGCCTTGCGCCGTGGAGTTTCACGCTCACCGCTACCCAAAAGGGCTCTCCTATAAAATTACTGAAGATGCCACGGCCTTGCGCCGTGGTCCCTCACGCTTACTGCTACTCGGAAGGGCACTCCAATGTATTACTGAAGATGCCACGGCCTTGCGCCGTGGAGTTTCACGCTTCTTGCTTCCTGGCGATCGTTAGCGGCAAACGTGAAGCACCACGGCGCAAGGCCGTGGCATCCAACGGACGCTTGGAAGCCTCCTAATTAGTAGTCAACGTAAAACACCACGGCGCAAGGCCGTGGCATAAACTACTCAGATCGGTTGCCATGATCATCGGGTTCGAGTAGATTTTTTCTCATGTTCTCTAACTTGAAGGCGCTTTGCCTTTTCGCCGTACTAGCAACTCTCCTCCCTGGTCCA
>DATFRK010000548.1:0-3012 GCA_035263325.1 Pyrinomonadaceae bacterium
TTTCGCGACCGACTTATCCAAGCGACACGCAACCTAACTGCTCCGGTTTTCTTTATTCATGCGGCCAATGATTATTCGACGGATCCAGGCAAGTTGTTGGACGCAGAGTTAGCCAGGCAGGGAAAAGCCCATCAACTTCAAATCTATCCGCCTTTCGGCAGCACCACCACTGAAGGCCACGGGTTGATCTATCTTTCAATTGCCACCTGGGAAAATGACGTTTTCGCCTTTCTTGAGCAACACACTTCGGTGCAGTAGCCCCTATAACTGGACTGATCTAAGGACTGAGCCCCTGACCGTCGGGCTGCTCCACCGAGACCGCGCTGACCTGTTTTCCGTTTTGGTTGCGCCTTGTTGCTCACTTTTTCCTGCCCTGAGGCACTCAGCTTGTCGATTTTGACGGCTGTGCTTCGACTAAATAGCAGTGGGGTTACCAACGGACTCTAGGAGTCAACTTTCTTGTGCTCTCAAGCTTGCAGTGGGGCTCTATTGGCCTTATTGTAAAATTCAAACCGGAAGGGTGCGGAAAGCCGGACCGTAACTAATCCCATCTGCGGCCGTTATTACCATGTGCGTATTTCTGTGAACCTTTCGCAGGAGGTTGCGTACTCGCTCTTAAGTTTTTCTTCTAACCGCACGCAGCTAAAAAACGGGTGAAACGCTTATGAAATTCGCGAAGCTTATTTTCAAGAACATTCTGCGAAATAAAAGGCGAACGTTGCTGACCATCTCCAGCCTGGTCGTTTCGCTCTTTCTGATTATTACCCTGGCGACGGTCCTTACCGAGCTGGAGCGCGGGACTGAGCAGGCAAACCCGTTACGATTAGTCTCGCGTCACGCGGTTTCCCTCGCCTTTCCCCTGCCTATCGCCGACGTCGAGCGGATCAAGAGCGTACCTGGAGTTAAGGACGCGATGCCGTTCAGCTGGTTTGGCGGCATTTATAAGGATGAGAAGAATTTCTTCGCCAACTTCGCCGTCGACGCCACTAAGCTCAGAAACATCATGACCGAGCTGAAAATGTCTGACGCTGAGTGGCAAGCGTTCATCAGCGACAGACAAGGGGCCATTGTCGGTAAGAAACTGGTGATGCTCTATGGCTTCACGCCCGGGCAACGGATTACGCTGAAGAGTCCAATCTATAATCAGGAACTCGAGTTGATTATTCGTGGTGTCTCCAGTGGCGCAGACGAGAAGACCCTGTACTTCCACAACGACTATGTCAATGAACTCTTTCCGGACTGGGCCAAGGACAAGGTAGGTACGATCAGCATCCTGGCCAACACCGCCGATGATGTCCCACGAGTGTCGCAGGCAATCGACTCAATATTTGTGAATACCGACGCGCCGACCAAGACTGAGAGTGAACGAGAATTTGCGTTGAGTTTTCAAACCATGTTCGGGGGCGTCAAACAATTCCTCTACGGCATCATGGCAGCGATTACCTTTTCCGTGCTGTTGGTGATGGGCAACACGATGGCCATGACCGTTCGCGAGCGCACGAAAGAAGTCGGCACTCTAAAAGCGATTGGCTTCAAGCGGGGCACAATCGCAGCGCTGTTCCTGGGTGAGGCTTTGGTGGTGGCGACTATTGGCGCTTTGATCGGAATTGGGGGTGCGGTGCTGATCTTCAGGTCGATCGATCTGGGAGCCATCATTCCCTATTTCTTTGAGTTCTTCCCGACCCGCGAAACTTTAATCGGGGCGTTCATCTTGTCGGTTCTGGTGGGCCTGATTAGCGTGGTCTATTCAGCCTATCGAGTCTCTGGTCTAACGATTGCCGAAGCACTGCGGAGCACTGAATAACATGGCCCTACCACTCAAATACAATTTGCGAAATATCGTGGTGCGCAAAGGGAGTACGTTGGCTACCGCTTTTACCATTGGGTTAACAGTCGCAGTTTTCCTCATGGTGATGGCCCTGGCGCGTGGCATTGATCTGACTTTGTCTTCCAGTGGTGAGCCACTCAATATGATCGTCCTGCGTGAAGGAAGCACTGCCGAACTGAACAGCAGCATCACGCGTGAGAACTTCCATGACTTGATGTATCTCGACGGAGTTGAACGCGAGGGCGACCAACCGCTCGCGGCGGGCGAGTGCATCACCTTGATCTACAAACCGCGTAAGGGAATGACCCAGGGTTCAAACGTTACCGTTCGCGGTGTTGGTCCAATGTCGTTCAAATTGCGGAAAGGCTTTACGATCGTGGCAGGGAGAACATTTCAGCCAGGTCTAACTGAGGCCGTTGTCTCGAAGAGGATCTCGGAGCGATTTCAGGGCTTCGACGTGGGCGACAAGTTCCGCATTCAAACTACCGACTATACCGTGGTCGGCCTATTTGATTCTGCCGGCAAAGCGTTTGAGTCGGAAATCTGGGTTGACGATAACTCGTTGCAGAGTAGTACGAAACGCGAAACCTACTCTACTGCTTTGATGCGTGTTAAAGATCAGAACGCGATGAACGCGTTGACGAAGCGAATCACCGACGATCCAAAACTGCATTTGAAAGCCGTGTCCGAACGCACGTTTTATGACGATCAGCAAGGCGCCGCTTCCGGAGCACTCAAAGGCCTGGGAGTTTTTATCTCCTTTATTATGGCTGTGGGCGCCGGGTTTGCCGGCATGAATACCATGTACGCCGCGGTTGCCCGGCGCACCAAGGAGATTGGCACGCTTCGAGTCCTTGGCTTTAGCCGGGGCAGTATTCTCATCTCATTTCTTTTGGAATCAGTAGCGATTGCCTTGATCGGAGCGGCGATAGGGATTCTGTTGGCCCTACCTTTGAATTTTGTTTCTACCGGCACTTCTAACTGGGTGACCTTCAGCGAGATTGCTTTTAACTTTCGGGTCACTGCTGACTTGATGATCGCCGCCCTTCTTTTCGGGGGCATCATCGGTTTCGTGGGCTCCCTATTGCCATCCATACGAGCATCTCGCTTTAAGATTGTCGACGCTCTGCGCGCGTGAGTTTAGCCTCTAAATATGGTGACCAATCCCAAGTCAAAAGAAGATC
>DATFRK010000549.1:0-3754 GCA_035263325.1 Pyrinomonadaceae bacterium
AAGCAAAGCTTGCCGATCGAGCGGCGGTGTTTCGAGTGGCGATTGATTCAATGCAAAACCCGGAGAACGCCGTTTACGTTGGCCTACCACTCTTACTGCTGGATGTGACCATTAAAAGCCGGCTGGAAACGGAACTGATTAGTAAGCTCGCCGCAGGTTCTGCCAACGTTCTCGCTACAGCTCCACATGGTGATGAGCGCGCGATTACTTTTCTCGAAGAATCACTGGGCTGTAAGAGGAAGATCCACGAATCGATCACAGCCGAGGCCAGCTCTCTTTCCTGCGCCAAGCGACACCTCTTTGAGGACTCTATTCCCACTCCGAAGCCCCTCGATCAAAGCGTGCACTTGCAGAGTTGGCCAGGTGAGCCGCGCGAATGTATGGAGATCGTCAGGAGTATTCAAAGCGAGGCAGCCGCCGGCGTGCCCTTTGACCAGATGGCCGTCCTGCTCAACTCGCCCGGTGAATATCGTTCTCACCTGGAAGAGGCCTTTAGCCGCGCTGCAATTCCCGCTTACTTCGTCCAGGGTACGACCGCGCCAGACCCAGCCGGTCGGGCGATGTTGGCTCTCTTGTCGTGCGCTGCGGAAGGACTATCGGCGCGTGCTTTTGCCGAATACTTGTCGTTGGGACAAGTACCGGATTCTGAAGCCGAACGAGGTATCGAACCACCCTGGGTTGGACCAAGCGATGAGTTATTAACTGTAACCGAGAATGAGGCAGATGCGGTTGAGCAGGAACAGGGTGACTCGAGTACACCGGCTGTGGCGAATCCCGCTGCCCTCCCGGTTATTGAAGGAACCCTAAGAACACCAGCCCGCTGGGAACGACTACTAGTTGATTCAGCAGTTATCGGCGGTAGAGAGCGTTGGGCCCGGCGACTTCAGGGCCTGGAAAATGAATTATTGCTCCGTTTGGATGTGACCGAGGCCGATGAAGAGATCATCATCAAGTCAGTGCGGAAGCAATTGAGTGATCTCGAGGCGTTGCGAGCTTTTGCGCTGCCACTAATTGATCGCCTCAGCAAACTTCCCGCGCGCGCGAGTTGGAGCGAATGGCTAGCCCATCTCAGAGAGTTGGCTACCAATTCGTTGCGACAACCCGATGGCGTGCTCGCCACGCTCGCGGATCTTGGACCAATGGGAGCCGTTGGTCCAATAGACCTTCATGAGGTGCAACTCGTCCTTGGACCGCGGTTGCACGACTTGCGTATCAAGCCAAAGTCACGACGTTACGGGTCAGTTTTTGTTGGTCCAATCAGCGCGGCGCGTGGTTTGTCATTCCGGGTGGTGTTCGTTCCTGGATTAGCCGAGCGGATGTTCCCCCGAAAGATTGTTGAAGATCCGATACTGCTTGATAAACAACGAGTTGAGACTGACCCCAACGGTCTTACCACCAGGCGCGACCAACTGGAGCTGGAACGACTTGCTTTGCGACTGGCGGTCGGCGCGGCGAGAGAGCGCATCTATCTCTCTTATCCCAGGGTTGACGTACAGCAATCGCGTCCCCGCGTGCCATCGTTCTATGCACTCGAAGCGTTGCGCGCGGCTGAAGGTGTGCTGCCAGGATTTGAGGAGATTGCCGCCAGAGCTGAGACAAATGTTCGCGCCCGTCTTGGTTGGCCCGCTCCAGAGCAACCGGCGGCGGCAATCGATGAAGCTGAATACGACCTGGCGCTACTGGCAAGTTTGGTCGACGCGACTGACGAAGAGGTCACTGGTCGCGCGCACTACTTGTTGACGGCGAACCCACACCTGGCGCGAGCACTTCGTGGTCGCAGCCGGCGCTGGTTACTACGACGCTGGACGCAAAATGATGGTCTGGTCGATGTTGACCCACTCGCTCGCGAGGCAATAGCGAACCACCAATTCTCAGCCCGCTCCTTTTCCGCAACTGCTCTGCAGCACTTTGCCAGCTGCCCGTATCGCTTTTTTCTTAGCGCCATCCTTCGGCTCGACCTGCGCCAGGAGCCGGCGCCAATTGAAGCAATTGACCCTTTGACGCGAGGGTCGCTGTTCCATGAGACGCAGTTCGAAGTGCTCACAAATTTAAAAGCCGTCGGATTGCTACCGCTGAAGGAGGCTGCACTCAGCAATGCCTTTGAGTTGGTAGATCTGTTCCTGGGGCGGCTGGCCGGTGAATATGAAGACAAGTTTGCGCCAGCGATTCCGCGCGTCTGGGAAGATGGGATCAGTTCCATCAAATCTGATTTGCGCGAGTGGTTGCGTCGCATGGCCAACAGTGATGACGGTTGGGTGCCAGATAAATTTGAGTTGTCTTTCGGCCTGTCTGATCGTGGCCCGCGGAGTTCGGACCCAGAAAGCATTCCGGACCCGGTTGAGATAATTGGCGACCTGCAACTTCGAGGCTCCATCGATTTAGTCGAACGTCACGTAAGCGGTAAGTTTCGCGTTACTGATCACAAGACAGGCAAGGCCAGGGCGCCGAAAGGCACCGTGGTCGGCGGCGGCAAGTACCTGCAACCCTTGCTGTATGCACTCGCCAGCAAGAAACTATTGGACCAGCCGGTTGATGCTGGTCGACTTTACTACTGCACTGCCGACGGTGGCTTCGAAGACCGGGTGGTGCCACTCAACGACGAGAGTATTCAAACACTCAATCCAGTCCTGATCGCGGTGCGCCAGGGACTGGCTGACCCTTTCCTACCGGCAGCACCGGAAAAAGGCGGCTGCGATTGGTGCGACTACCTGGCGGTGTGCGGCAGCTTTGAGGAGACGCGTACCAGGGATAAACCCAAAGATCGGCTGGTGGAGTTGAAACGAATCAGAGAGTTGCGATGAACGACCGCGCCCAAAAACCAATGAAGGTACTCGCCGACCAGCCGGCGCGCGATCGTATTTGCAACGATCTCGATACCACCCTGGTAGTTGAGGCGGCTGCCGGCACCGGCAAGACGACCGCACTGATTGGACGAATCCTTTCCGGAATCGTGTCGGGACGAATTCGCCTGGCCGAGATGGTGGCGGTCACCTTCACCGACTTCGCCGCTGGTGAACTGAAGCTGAGATTGAGATCGGCAATTGAAAAAGAACGCCAGGCGGCCCACCAGTCTGAGCAGACCCTGAGCTTTCTCAACCAGGCAGTTCGCGAGTTGGAAGAGGCCCGCATCGGTACCATCCATTCGTTTTGTGCCGATCTGTTGCGTGAGCACCCGGTTGAGGCAGCCATCGATCCACTCTTCGAAGTAGCCGCTGACGATCTGGCTGCTCCCCTTTTTGATCTGGCGTTTGAGCGTTGGTTCGAGGAACAACTGGCGTGGCCCAGTGAAGCGGTAAGGAGAATTCTTAGAAGGCCACAGCGCAAGGGATTTGCGGGCAAGCGTACCGCCACCCTGGCCCGCCGGCCACGCGAGAGTGGTCCAAAGTCAATATTAAGAGCTGCTGCCTGGAGCCTCGCCCGTGAACGCGACTTCACCACGCCGTGGCGACCAGGACCAGACTTTGACCGCAACGCCAAGATCGACGAGTTGCTACTCGAAATGAAGGCGCTCGGCGATTGGGCAGATCAAGGCGATCCATCACAGTACTTCACCCGATCATTGTTCTTCCTGAGGCAATTCGTGGCTGACGTTACCCGCGTTGAGTCACTCGGTCAGCCTCGTGATTATGATGGCATCGAGGCCCGACTCTTTGGTTTTCTGGCGGCCTGGAAGACAAAAAACTACAAGGCGTACTACGCCCGCGACAACTTCCCCAAGGATGATCTATTGCGGCGGAGGGATGAACTAAAGGTC
>DATFRK010000550.1:0-8943 GCA_035263325.1 Pyrinomonadaceae bacterium
CTTTGTTTACTTTGAGGTTAGATCTTCGCTGTTAGGAAGCTTGGATTGCCAGTTCCACAGTTGGCTACTGCTCTCAAATGTGGTCCGAGATCTCGCTGTGCAATCACTATCTACGTGGGTGCGGCTTTGGCGGGACAGCAACAATCCTGCCCATCAGAACTCTCGGCTCCGGAGACTTTATCTGTGGCGCGTAGACCATTTCACCTTGGACTAATGGGATATCTGTTGCCACTGGCACTTGAGGCGGCAGTGGCAACAATTCTCTTTCAACTGCCATGGTACCCATCATTGGCGGTTCCCTAAAAATTGAGCCAAGTGTTTCATACAGTCCCACGGCGCTGAGGAAAGTTAATACACCGGAACATACCGCCCGCGCGACCGCAGACATCTTTCGTTTCAGCGCCTGGAGACCGACTGGACAGTTCCTGGTGATGATGGAGCCATCCCGCCGGCGATAGTACCTGATACAGATCCGGCCCTCCCCGGATGTGACGAAGTGCTCGGCTTCGGATCTGCTCATGCTGGAGAGGTTGTAGACTGTGAGACTGCATTGACTGCAAAAGCGGGCGCGGTCGTTACCAACCATTTGGTCCCAATCGGCGCTACACGGCGCCGCAACGCGTACATTATTGAGTGGACTATTGAATCTGGCCATCTGAGCACCTCATTTCTTTTGCTAGAACGATGAGTACTCACAAACTTGCAGGCTAAAGTTCAACCCTCTGCGTATCCTTGCGCCTCGGCGTCTCCCGTCTTCTTAGAAACTCAACCCTCTGCGCTAACCTCAGCGTCCTCTGCGCCTCCGCGGTGACCGCCTGCTAACAATCACTCTCACCGCCGGACGCGGAAACGCCGAGGTTGCGCAGAGAGAGAAACACTATGGACTGCTGAATTGCGGTGACACGTAACGCACGAAGTCCAGTTTTGCCAAAGCCTCGAGTTTCTCGATTGGTAGACGACCGATGACCAACTTAGACGACTTGGAATCAAAGATCACCTCCAGTCCCAACGCCTTGAGTTGTTCAACTTTCTCAGGCGTCTTATCGGTCAACCAAACTTGCAGTTCAGCTTTCCCGTCACGAATGAATCTCGTCTCACCTTTACCGGGATTTACGTCTTTCTTCTTCAGTCGCTCCACTACCGCCATGACTGTCGGCTGAAGTTTCGCACGAAGAACGGCCTCATTCTTCTCTTCATCTGTGAGCGGTCCAACGGCGACTCGATCTTCCAAAATCATATCTCTCGACGCCGCCGACACCGCGACGGATGGCGGAGCATTTGTGCGAGCATTACCACCGCCAACGTTGCCGCCCCGACCTCCACCAATCCCAGCGCCGGATCCTGAGCCTGTCCTTGCCTTGGCAGAACGGCTAGGTGATGGCGAAGGATTCAAAACCCCTCGTGAGATTGGCAACGATTTCACCTGAGCAACACCGACGTAACCCATCACAGCATTATTCGAATTCAGCAAAGGTTCGGCAGGATCGACTATTGTTCCTTCAGGGACTTCAACTGGCACGTCTACTCGTCGGGGCTGTCCCCCATCAGTCACGATCATCTCTTCCACTGCCACGAACGATGTGAACTGCGTCAGCAGTCGATACTCCAACCCAAGCTGCGTAATGGTCTCCTTCAGATCTGGCTGAGGCTTTCCTTGTTGTACCCCGGCCCAATCCTGGCCCATCAGATCGTCAACCCGATTGCGCGCCCACAGCGATGCCAAGACATCGTGTTGTGCGTCATTCTCCGGAAACGCGACCGGGATCTCGCGCACAAAATCACTCCCTGCCAACTTCCCTTTCAAACGGAGGGTGCCACTCCCACTCGATGTGTAACGACCAGTCAGCACCACCGGCTTCGCACTGAACAAATCTGGAATCCGTTGCGGATACACGTCCGCCACCGGCAGTCCGTTCCAGTCAATGGCAATATCAGTTAACAGGGGATTGCGAATTCGTTCGTGAAACCGTTTCGCCGCTGCAGAGCCATCATCACCCAAGCCGACATACTCGACTTCACCACGTCCGACATCAGAAATCTTGTCGAGCAGAAATCGATTGACCGAACTGCCGATGCCAAAGGCAAAGACGCGGGCGTTCGGATGCTTCTGCACTTCACTAATGATCTCCATGTCGTTGCCTACTTCGCCATCAGTCATGAAACAAACGATGCGCATGTGGTCCTGTGCATCTGATGGCTCGAGAGCGGCTTTGATCGCCGTCATCATTTCAGTACCGCCGGAACCGGAACGAGAGCTCAAGAATGCCTGGGCCTTGCTGAGATTTGCTTTCGTAGCTCGTACTGGCGCGGGAAACAGTATTTGCGTATCTCCCGCGAACGTGATGAGGTTGAAAGTGTCAGAAGGATAGAGGCTATCAAGGGCGAGTTTCATCGTCTCTTTCGCCTTCTCGATCGGGAATCCTTGCATTGAGCCACTCGTGTCGAGCACAAACACCAACTCCTTCGGCGTGACGTCCGCCACCGTTACCTGCTCGGGTGGCTGCAGGATCATCGTAAAGAACCCGCCCTTGCCCGAACGATGAGTCAACAGCGCATCCTGGATTGATTTCCCGGCCACGTCGTAACGCAGGATGAAGTCTTTGTTAGGAATGGTAGCGTTGTCTCGCAGCCGAACATGCGCCGTGTGCACATCTGGTCGTTCAATCTCAACTACGTGAGTACTCGAGTTAACACTGTCGACAATCAAACCCGCATCGAGTGTGACATCGAGCGAGATGTCATGACCTGAACGCGTTCCCGCTGGTGTGACTTTTGGATTGAGGCGGGAAGCGTCGGCGACACCCGGCGCGTCGGAATCGCCGGGCTTAGGGATGTAACGCGGGGCGACCACCATGGGGAACATAAACTCGTACGCGCCCTTTTCGTATTTCAGCGTCTCCACATAGCTGATGGTGATCTTGACTTCCTGCCCCGGCAAAATATTTGCGACTGACTGCGTAAAAATATTTGGCCGCTCCTGGTCCAACAGGCTCGCTACCTGTCCGTTGGATTTGGCCGCCTCGTAAACGGCCTGGGCCTCTTCGCGTCTGAGGATCTTTCCCTTCACCGTCCGGTCACCGACAATCATCGTCATGTCATCAACCGCGGCATTCTGCGGCAAAGGAAAGGTGTAGACGGCCTCAATCTTTTCCTGGAAAGGATTCTGAAACTGCTGGGTCACCACGACGCGGGAAAGAAAACCGCTAATCTCCGCTTTGACGTCGGTATGTTTGAGCGGACACTGAGATTTCGCTTTGCCACTGGCGTCAAGCACGGTGAGCGCGCCTGAAGTCTCACCAGTTTGCGCCTGGACCGGAACCTGAGCGAGTTGCAATAGGCAGAAAACCAACGTTAGTCCACCAATCGACAAGAGAATCACCAGCCATCTGTTGAAATGCTCGTACATGATTTCCTCCTGCCGCCGAAACTCTCTGCGCCACCGAGAGCGTCTCCGCGCCTACTTAGAAACTCTCTGCGCTATCTCAGCGAGGTGGCGCAGAGAGTTGAAGTGAGTGACCACCTTTAGAAACCTAAACTAGGAACTCTGTTCCCAAGAGTAGAACGTTACCGCTGGAAAATCCTTGCACGTCTTGGTGCTTCGTACTTTGTTTGAGGCGTGGCGATCCGAAACAAAGCCCAAAGCACCAAGGCCAAAGGCCCAAGGCCCGCTCTCTCAGTACAAATTGAAGTTGTACTCCAACTGCATATACACCGACACCGGTCTTCCGCCGCGCATCGCCGGCAAGAATCTAATTTGTCTCGCGGCGGCGATTGCTCGTTCAGTTAGACCAAAGGGCAGTTGTTGCACTGTCCGGATCTGCTCAACCTGGCCGAGACTTGTGAAAATGACACGCAGCACAACAGTACCGGTGATCTGATTCTTCCGAGCTTCGTCCGTATAGTTTGGCTCCGGCTTTGCTAACACACGCACCCGCTGCTCAACCTCCCTCGGTGGAAAGACACGTCCTGGTTCATCAGAGCCACCGCTGGGCCCACAACAACCTATCTGTTTCGGTCCGCCACCGGTGTTGCCGTCAGATCCTGGTCCAACACCTGGTCCATCTCCCGTTCCCACTCCCAGACCACGATTGTTACCCATCCCGCCACCCGTTCCGGGTCCATTCGAGGGAATTTCTGAGCGCGACTGTGGATTGCCGTAAACGGGAAGTTTCAAATCTCTCCACAGGGCAGGGTCCAGATCAATGCCAGCCTCCGGCAGCGCTGCTGGGTGAAGTGGTGGCGTCTTGGGAATCTCCGCCAAAATAGTCGACGGCGCCGGTGGTTTACCTCGTTGAGCCTCAGTTGGGTTGTTGTTCCCTCCGGAACCGCCACCCTGAGATCGTTTCCTTTCTGAATTCGAACCCTCACCGCGCCCCTGGTTGTAACCAGCTCGACCATTGGATCCCATTCCACTGCGGTCTCGGCCCACGAGTGCATCCATTTTCTTCAGATCGATTAGCTGCACGCCCGCGTCCATGTCATCACCCAGCGTCTTTGGGATAGCAGTAGTAACTCCCCGTTTGTCGATCATGATTGCCAGCAAGACCACCGCACTAACCAAAAACAATGCCGTCAGAAACGAGGACATCATGTTCGTTGCAAACAAGATCCTCCGCGCAGCTCCGCTCAAGTCCGAGGAGAGACGCACACAAGCACTCCCCGGACTCCGTTTAAACTCACGCCAGAAGTTTCTGAATTCGTGATGAAAGAACTTGATCTCTGTCGCCAGTCTCTCTACCAGGATGCCGCTGTCGAGAATCGTCGGCCTGTATTCGTTAAGTGGCGCAGGTTGGTAGGGAGACCAGTTTTTTTGCGCACCATCTTTAGATCTATTCATTTTCTGTCCTCAGTAAGTTCCGGAGATAGACTCGGGCGAATCACTTGAAGGCCTCTCTCTTTGCGCCACCTCTGCGGCGTCTAAGGCGTTGTTGCCTCTTAACCACGCCTTACCGCCGAGGCGCAGAGGTGGCAAAGAGAAAGCTCAAAGCGGACACACTCTGACCGCCTGATCCGACCGAGCAGATCACTACTTGAGTTTTCGGGGAGACAGTTGGATCTAAAGTTTTAACGCGACCAGCTTGGACCAACGAGCCAGAGGCATGCTCGTCACTATTGCATTAGAGAAATTCAACCGGATTGAGAGGTGGGAAGACAGTCCTTTGTTTCTTCGAGTGGGAAGAAAGTTGTCCGGCCCTTTAGATCCTCTGCAGATTTATTACCGCGAGGCCCCTAAAGGTGACGCAAGCCTTTTGGAGTGCGGCGACTTGTCGCCGCTTTGCGATCGCTCTTGACTGAAAGTACTCGATCACAAAGCGGCGACAACTCGCCGCACTCCAAGGTCTATTTGTTGATCTGAGTCAGCAGTTTCCCGGCCTTTTCCTGATCCAACCGCTGTAGCACACGATACTGTTCCATCGCGAGGTTGCGATTTCTCAGAGTGACGTATGTCAGGCCGAGGTAGTAATGCGGTAGAACATAGTCGGGTTTCAGGCGGATCGCCGTTCGGTACTGTTCCACCGCCTCGGCGTTGCGTCCTAACTGTTGGAAGGAGTAGCCCAATTCATTGTGAGCTTCGGCGTAATCAGCTTTGACGCGGATCGAATCTTGTAACGCTCCGACCGCTTCGTTGTAGCGTTGGGCGTCGTTATAACACCAACCCAGGTTATAACTCGCGGTAGCGTTGTCCGGTTGCAAGCGCAGTCCTTCCTTGTAGGCAGCGGCGGCCAGTGGGTACTGCTTGGTGCCATAGAAATAGACGTCGCCCAATCCCAGGTGGGCCAGGGCCAGTTCCGGTTTTCCCTGGATCGCTTGCTTGTATTCCGAGATCGCCAGCGGGTAACGCTCGAGCTTGTTGTAGGCGTAGCCGAGCTCGGTGTGGGCTTCCGGATAGTTTGGTTGATACGACAAAGCGCGCTGCAAACTGCTGATGGCGCCGTTATAGTCTTTCTGCTCGTTACTCAGCCACCCAATCTCATAATAGGCGGTGGCGTAGTCGGGTTTGATTCGCACGGCCTGGCGGTACGCTGCCATTGACTCAGGGTAGCTACCCATTTTGCGATAGGCGTAGCCAAGCTCGGCGAAGGCTGATGAATCGCTGGGATCCAATCGGGTGGCTTCTTTTAGTGACTCAACGGCGTCGGCAAACTGTTCGTGCTCGTTGTAGATCCAGCCCATGCGGTAATGGGCATGCGCCAGGGAAGGATTGATCTCGACCGCTTTCTGGTACGAGTCCATCGCACTGTCGTAGTTCTTGGCCGTAAAGAACTCGTCACCCTGGCGAACGTAGTAGTCCGCACTCGGCCCCTTTGGTGTGACCGGCCTCTTCACCGGCGGAGCAACGGGTCGCTTTTTAACGGGCGTCGTGCTGGCAGGTTTAGTTGCAGTCTTAGTGGTAGTCGTAGTACGTCCGGTGCTGCCACCGACTGAACCTCCAACCATATCTTTAATCGACCCTCCACTTGCTTCATGCTGAGCGACAGCTACAGTGCTAAGGCAGACTAGAAAGAGCACTGCGGCAAAACAAGGGAGTACTTTAGCTGGGCGGGAATTGAACATTTCGATAGCTCCTGAAGGATGGAAGTAAGTTGTCCCGGCGACTGAACCAAACCTGGGATGCATTATAGATTGGATTTAGTCGCAGGAATACGGGAGATTGTGATTGATCCACAGATTACGCAGATTACACAGATTTTTTTGAAGAAATGTAGATTTGCTAAACGATTAGGCTTCCCTGTTGCTGTTAAATGAATCACTCTCAACTCTGTTAAATGATTGTCCTACCCTCGCGATAGATAAACTCAACTAAACTGAGTAAAACCCTGTGCGTAATCTGTGTAATCTGTGGATCGATTTCCTCGTTTGACAGGCCGCAAAGTGTTCGGTACCTTTACCAGCTTGCAATAGCCACGACAGCGCTCACCTTATGCGTCCCGTTCGTCTAGTGGCCTAGGACACCGCCCTTTCACGGCGGCGACACGGGTTCGACTCCCGTACGGGACGCCAAACTTGATTTTCGCTCTGAGATTCCTTGTAAGTAACTGAAAGCTATACAGGTTGGAGCGGTTCGATAATTCTCTCCGTCGAAAATCAATCCTTCCGGAAAAAGTACCCGCTGAAAGTTCTGCTTTTGATCTGAAGAACACTGACGCCAAAACTTTGAAGCATTGCGTAAAGCATTGGTCGCGTAGTTGAGAGCAGCTTGGATGTCCAGCTCTTCTACCTTCGCGTCGTAAGCATCAAGAGCCGCGAGCGCTATCTCATCATCCAGTCGTTCAATTTCCTGGTCATAGACAGACTTGTCTATTGAATGATGGTAGACAAATGCTTCGATCAACTTCTGACGCTTTGCTTTCAACTCAGCAACTCGAGACTCTAATGCAGCAACTAATTTGATCGTTTCCTTTTGACGTTCCTTCCAAACATCCAAAACAATCTCTCTGAATAGGTTCAAGTATTCCGGTTTTGGTTGGAGTTGTTCGATCAATTTTAGGAACTCGCTTTCAAGCACTTCTCTCCGAATGTTCATGCTCCGACACTTAACCTTTGGGCAATGATAGTAGCCGTATTTGTTGGTCCTACCCGACGAGTAACTACCCGTTAATGGGCGCTCACACGAGCCGCATCTGACGAAGTGCCTAAGCGGAAAGTCTGGATGGTTGCGGCGACGCTTGATCGTCGTGGGCCTCCGACCTGAAAGTATTAGCTGAACAGCGCGGAAGGTGTCCTCACTGATGATCGCTTCAAACGCTCCCTGGGCATCGATCTCCCAACCTTTGACCGACAGCTTTCCAGCATAAAAGGGTTTCTTCATCAGCTCGCAAAAACTCTGTGGGCTTAACTTCCTTCCCTTTTTACTCTGAAGCCCTGCAGCCGAAAGCCTGCGAAGCACTTCAACGCGGTCATAGCGTCCAGTAGCAAATAGTTCAAAGCCTTGCTTGATAAGCGGCGCAACCTTTAAATCTTGAATAATTTTACAGCGTCCATCAGGTTGAGGAATTTTCAAATAACCCAGAGGAACTGGAAACGGCCAAGTACCTCGCTCAAGAGCAGCTTTCATGCCTCGCTTAGTTCGTTCGGCCTTCTCATCGTTCTCAAACTGCGCAATGGTTGACAGAATGCCTTCAACTAACTTTCCTGCCGGGGAGTCATCAATGGGTTCTGTCGCAGAGCGCAATGTGATGCCGCGTTTGCTAAGAATCGCCCGAACAGTCACATGGGCAAATCGATCTCGCGAGAACCGATTAACAGAGTTCACAACGAGGACATCAACGCGATTTTTCTTCTCGTTGCAGAAAGTGATTAGCTCTTTGAGTTTGGTTCGATTGGCGGTCTTTGCAGATTCACCCTCTTCAATAAAGACGGCGGCAATGTCATAACCCTCTCTAAAGCAATACTCGCGACAAGCTTTCTCTTGAGTGGGCAAACTCAAGTTCTTGGTTTGCTCTTTCGATGAAACCCGACAATAGATAACCGCGCGTGGCATAGTCTCTTCAGTTCAGATGATCATTTTCTAACGCAAGAGCAACAGCATCTCTCTCCGCTTTATCTCGAGAAACGTTTCCTTCAAATTCAATGATTGCTGCTCGCTCTTCAACAGCATGGCGATCAATCACACTACCATTGACTTTCAAGAATTTCTTTTGACGATCTCGCTCTTCGAGAGCCAGAGATGCCAAACAATAGAACTGATTTCGCAATTGCTCAAGCTCTTTGTCCGTGAGGTCGCAGTCTGCGCCCACCAGCTTTCGGCATTTGTGAATCGTTAGCATCTGATAGACCGCGCCACGTCGATGGCTGCCCAAGGTCTTTCCAAGGTTTCTATTGCCGGTTTGAAAGGCACGATTACGCTTCAGTCTCCGCAGCCTGAGAACTATGCAAGACGCACGCGGGGATTCGACCTAAGCCGCTAGTGCTCGTGATAGGTAGTGGCGGCACGCTTCGTCT
>DATFRK010000551.1:0-8718 GCA_035263325.1 Pyrinomonadaceae bacterium
TGAATAATCCACCAACTGCCGTTGGTGGCATTTCACCCCAGTCGAATAAAAGCGTTCCTTTCCTTCCCGCAAAAAAGGTGGCCCAGGGAATTAGGCCACCTTTTATTCATACCTGCTTCCGCCTAAGCCAAAAAGGCGTTATCTGTTACGCGGAAACAAGATTAGTGACGTCGATATTGTACTTGCGAATTTTACTGTAGAGTCGCGGGCGATAGATCCCCAGCAGATTGGCAGCCGCTTGCTTGTTGCCACCCGTTCTCTGCAGCGTACGCTCGATAACTAAGCGCTCAATGTCCTCGAGCGTCATGTTAGGCGGAACATCCCAACCCACACCGCTCGCAGATCCTTCTGGTAGAGTGCCGTTATCGAAGGGCAGATCGATAGGCTCAATCTTCGTATCTTTCGCCAGCAGAACGGCCCGCTCGATTACGTTTTGCAGCTCGCGGACATTACCGGGCCAGGTGTGACCAAACAGTCGCTGATAGGCCGCCTGGGAAACTCCATTAATGGGCCTTTCATACTTTTGTGCGTACATGTGCAGGAAGTGCTCTGTCAGGAGTTGGATATCTTCACTCCGTTCCCGCAGGGGTGGTACATGAATCGTGATCGTGGAAATGCGATAAAAGAGATCATCTCGGAGCAGGCCATCACGAATGGCGTCAGCCGGAGGGCGGTTGGTTGAGCAAATCAGTCTAAAGTCCACGGCAAATGTCTTTTCGGAACCGATCTTGCGATAGCTTCTTTCCTGCAAGACTCGCAACAGTTTGGGTTGCAGTTCCACGGGCATTTCCGCAATCTCGTCCAGCATCAATGAGCCCCCGGCGGCATGTTGGACCAGCCCTTCCTTGTCAGCATGCGCTCCGGTGAAAGCACCCTTGGTGTGACCGAAGAGTTCAGATTCAATTAGCTCCTTGGGTAAGGCTGCACAATTGACTTTGATGAACGGTTTCTTCGAGCGGAGGGAATTATAGTGAATTGCGTTCGCAATCAGTTCTTTGCCAGTCCCTGATTCGCCGACGATCAGGACATTCGCATCCGATTTTGCGACTGACTCGATCGTTTCATAGATTGTTTGCATCGGCTTGGACGCACCGATGATGTTGAAGTACTCAGCGCGCGTGGAAAGTTGCCGGCGCATATTCGCAGTTTCGGCGACCAGTTCCCGACGTTCAAGAGCCTTTTCTACCAATGGCTGCAACTCTTCGAAGTCGAATGGTTTCTCAACAAAATAGAATGCCCCTGCCTTAGTAGCCTCAACTGCCCGCTGCACAGTGCCATAGCCGGTAACCACGATAACCTCCGTGGTTGGTCGCGCGTCTTTCATGTGGCGCATCACCTCAAGCCCGTCCATGTCGGGCAATTGCAGGTCACAGATTGCCAGGTGATGTCCACCCTGATCGAAGAGTTCGATCGCTGCTGCCCCGGTCGCAGCGGTATCGACTGAGTAACCCTCCTCGATAAAGTTTTGCCGCAACGAATCCGTCATCATGGGTTCGTCGTCGACCACCAGAATTCGCACTTCTTGGTTCTCCACCCTTTTCTCCTCCTTTATTGTCGCCGCACCCTCAACGCCCATAGCTGACTCCTTTAGTCGATTTTCATTCGGAAAGAGGTAGCGCCACGATCAAACTATTGCTCGTGTGTGTCGCCGAGCCCCCGTGGGCTTCAACGATCTTCTTGGCCAGTGACATTCTGATCTCGTCACTACCGGCAAATGAACGAAAGGGATCGTGATCGAGGTCACTGAGACCCGACCACTCCACCAGCGCCTCGTTAGTCTCGTTGCCGCCGGGTCGCACAGAGATTGTTATGACACCGCCATCCTTACTGTTTCCCCGGTGCTTAAGGGCCACTGCGGAAATCCAGCGCAACGCATCAGTGAGTTTGGTAGGATCAAATTCACCTGTAAGTGAAGTCGCATCCGATTCGCAGACAGCGATGCTTTCCGATTCGTTCAGACTCGAGCAGATTCCCCGCAGCGCCTTGTGCACATCGAAACCAGATTGTTTCTTAAGTTCAATTTCACGGCCATACTGCACAATGGTCGACAAATCGGTTGCTGCCCGATCCAAGCCGGCGATCAGTTTGACAATGGTTTCTTGTTCGTCATCAGGTCGCTCACTCTTTTCCAGCCTTTTTTTCAGAAACGTGGCATAGAGTTTGAGGCCGTTTAGTTGGTTCTTGAGGTCATGGACAATTTGGAATGAAGCTCGCCCGAGGTCTTGAAGCGTACTGCTATCTTCTGTTCTCGACAATAATGGCTTCATATCGTTGTTTGTCTCTTCTTCAGTGTCGGGGGTTGCCGGGGGCGGGAACCTTCACAGCCAGGACAAGTGTACTAATTAGCTTCCAGAGACTTGCCCCGATGTGTTGTATTTCAGTGCGGGATGTTAGCAAAAAAAGCTAACGTATTCTAGTGATACAGTAGAATCAACAACTTGAGAGCCACAAACCCAAGTAAAGAGCCAAGCTTTCTTAGCTTAAGAGGAAATAAGTTGTGCATACAGTGCTGTTAGTTGAGGATACCGAGGATAACCGGTTCATGTTGAGGCGGTTGCTGGAAATGTCTGGCTACGACGTGCTAGAGGCACAAAATGGGCGGGAAGCTGTGAAGCTGGCAATCGAGGAGCAGCCTGACCTCATCCTGATGGATTTGAGTTTGCCCGTGATCGACGGACTGGCTGCCACCCGGCTCATCCGTAAAAATACCCACATGAACGAGACACCCATTGTTGCCGTCTCGGCCCACGATACCGCAGACTTCGAGTCTGAGGCGTTGACGGCGGGCTGCGATCGATACATCACCAAACCAATCGACTTCAATCAATTGGAAAAGTTGATCAAAGAACTGCTGCAATCACGGCTGATCTGAGTAGAGATCAAACAAGTAGGACCGTAGTCTCAAGCAAACGAGTAGCGAACTGGTCCTAAACGTGGCGAACGGGTTGAGGTCCATGATCCATGTCGGTAACCGTTTCCTGGTGACTGTCGCAACTGGAAAACTATAAAAGCTGTGTCTAATAGTTCACGCCAAACTTGAACGTTCATTTCGGTATTGCAAAACCATTTTTCTGATTTTACAATCCGGCGCACTATGGCTAGTTCAGAAAGACAAGCGCAGTCGACCAAGTGGTCGCGCAGCACTCTCGTAATAGTCGTCGCTGTAGTTGCCGCCATAGTGATGGCCCTCTTCTTTTATCTTTTAATGAGGGCCGGTGGTAAGGGAACGCCACGCGAACCGACATTGCAGGGAGCGATAAGGGCAGGTTCGCCGGAGTTCGAACAATGGAAGCCGAAAATCGTTTTGGACGATCAGCAGGCCGATGAGGCCAAACGTGCCCTGGGCGACATTGTCATGAGCTTAAGGACCACGGTCCGTAATATTACGGGCCGCACCCTGGATGGACTAGAGATTCGTGCAGCGGTAGTGGATCACCAGGGCAAACCAGTTAGAGAACGCACGGTAGTCATCATACCCACACGTCAAGCAGAGTTAGAACCCAACAAGACGATGGCCGCGCAGGTTATGTTGGAGGGAATGACTGAAACCGACGACCGGGCCAACATCTTGATGGAAGTTACCGGCTTCCGGTTCAAACAATAGAACGACAACGTTTCCAGCCACGTTGGAAAACCCTTCTTATCCTCATCAACCAAGATTTTTCCCGCCGGCTCACTGAGATAGCGTAACTTCTCTCAGGCAGTACAAGTTTGAGATACAGGGCCGCTGAAGGGAGCCTTAACCTGGAACGAGTGAAAAACTACTGGCTTGAATGGCGTTGGGGCTTGGCGGTTGCGGCGTTCATTGGCTGTCTGGCTTTGCTTCCGCAAGTCTGGTTTTTAGTCGATCGGGGTGGCGACTGGCAGGGAACTAACATATCGCTGCATCCAGACGAAGTCGCCTACTCAAGTTACGTGGCCTCACTCATTCGCGGCCGGCCGCGGCGCAATGATCCATACACTGGGCTTCAAGATCGAGGCACAGAGCGCGTGCCGGAGTCACTGTTTTCTATTCAGATGGTGCCGCCTTATTTATTGGCCTTGCCAGCTCGCGCTCTCAATCTCACGGCTTCAAGTGTCTTCATCATCCTGCCCCTGCTTTCCGCCTTGGCGGCCTCATTGTCTATTTTTTGGTTGAGCAAACTGTTGACACGCGATCACCGACCGGCCGCAGCGGCAGTTTGTCTCATACTGGGTTTCGGAACACTGCTCGCCGGACAGGGAATGTTTCGTCACTTTCTAAACCTGCCGTACTTGATACCGGAGTGGCTCTCGAAGCTAGTGGCCTTGCCATCGCTCTACCACTTGCCATTCCTGAGGTCATATCAACCGGCAGTGGCTTTTCCTCTTTTCTTCGTCCTTTGCGGACTGGTTTGGTTGGCTCTAATGGAGAGCGACACTCTTAAACGTTTTGGGTTTAGCGCCGCTGCCGGATTGACCTTTGTAGTCTTGGTCTTTTCTTACTTTTTTCTCTGGACCACTGCCTTAGCCTGGTTGTCGTGCATACTCTTGCTATGGCTGCTCTGGCAAAAGAATCGCCGGCGCACGTTGGTGACCTGCGGCATACTTGCTGCTTTTGCGCTACCAGCTTTGTTTGTCTACTTCCAGCTCCTATCACACCGTGCTGACACAATTGATCAGGTTCAGGCACTGGTGCGTACTCATCGACCTGACTTCTTTCGTTTACCGGAGCTCGTGGCCTTCGCGGTACTGCTCCTGCTTTGTTGGGGCCGCCAGCGCCAGTCGTTAGCCTCTAACGAGGCAGGACTCTTCGTCGCCTCGCTAGCACTCACGGTGGTGGTTGTTTTCAATCAGCAGATCGTCACCGGTCGATCGCTACAGCCCGCACACTTCGAATGGTTCATAGCAAACTACTCCGCAGGGATGGCTGTTGTCTTGTTATTGGCACTGTGGCGCCGCAATTCAAGACCATTGCTAAGTGGGAAACATTGGTCGTTGTTGGCACTCTTTGCGCTACTGTGGGGCGGTGGCGAAGTCTGGCTAGCAACGAGTCTAGGTATGGACCACAGTCGTCTGATTAATGAGTTCAGACCGGTAGCCAAGTATCTTGACCACCTTGCCAGCACCCGAGGTGAAGCGGCAGCAGGAGTGGTGATGGTTTCAGAGTTGACCTTAGCTGATCGTTTTCCCACGGACGCACCGCAGGCTGTTCTGTGGGCGCCGCGGATGCTGGTTTTTCCTGGCGTGTCTGAGACAGAGAACCGGGAAAGATTCTTTCAGCAACTTTACTATCTTGGTTTTGATGAAAAGAAGTTCAGGGAACAGTTGGAGCGAAAGGACTGGAACTTTTACGCTGGTCTATTTCCTTATGACCGGCTCAGTCCGGTAGTTAGTGGCAGCACGCAGGTGATAACGCCCGCTGAATTGCAGGCGAAGTTGAGTGACTACGCTTCCTTCTCACGAACATTCAGCCGCGAGCGGGCGCTCTCTCCGACTCTTTCATTCCTGGTGGTGAAGTTGGACGCGGAGCCTGACTATTCCAATCTCGATCGTTGGTACGAACGGAGCGGAAGAGAACAATTTGGGAGATTCATCCTCTATCAGCTCAAGGTAAGGAATTGATTATTTCAGTCGTTCGCCGCGCTTTGCTGCCCCGCCTCGCTGACAAACAGCTCCTCCAGCGACTGGCGCACCGGTTGGACCGAGACCAGCTGCCCACCGCTCTTTCTGAGCGCAGCAATTACCTCGTCGATCGAATTTTCCCTGGCGACTTGAACCCGCAGGCCACTGGTGGTCTCAACGATATTGATGTTACTTCCCGCTCCAGGCAAATGTTCCTCCAGTGATCTGGCGTCGGTTCCCTTAACGACAACCTCAAAGACAGTTTCTTCGCCCGACTTCTGCTGTAGCTCATCGAGGTGTCCCAGGTAGCTCAACTTGCCGCCCCTCATGATTCCGATTCGGTCGCACAAGACTTCAATGTCGGAAAGAATATGGGTACACATGAAAACGGTTTTGCCTTCTTGACGCAGCGTGGCAATCAAGTCTCGCACTTCGCGGCGCCCAATTGGATCGAGTCCGCTCATTGGCTCGTCGAGGAATACTATTTCCGGATCGTTGATGAGTGATTGGGCCAGGCCCACGCGCTGCAGCATGCCCTTTGAAAACTTTCGCAACTGGGTGTCCCAGCGGCGTTCATCCAGCTTGACTCGGGCCAATAGCGCAGTGGCGCGTTGCTTTCGTTCCGCTGCTGAAAAGCCAAAAATTTCCGCGCAATAGTGTAGAAATTCGCGCGCCGTCAGGTAGTCGTAAAAGTAGGGATTTTCAGGAAGATAGCCAATTCGTTCGTGCATGCGCACGTCCTGCAGGTCACGATCCAGGATGCGGGCCGTACCCGAGGTGGGAAATATTAGCCTCATCAAGAGTTTGATCGTGGTTGTCTTCCCGGCGCCATTCGCTCCCAGAAACCCAAAAATTTCGCCGCGGTTAATCGTCAAGGACAGGTCATCCAATGCGCGTACTTTGCGCTTGCGCCAGAAACCGAGCTCGTAATCCTTGGTTAGGTTCTTGATTTCAACGACGGTGGACATGGTTCATTAATCTTCTCTACTTAGCAGGCACACCCGAATTCGGATCGAGCTCAACCTCGCAACTCTCTTTATTAAAGACATAAGGCTTGCCACTGGGGTCGAAGGGAGCGCCCGTCGGGTCGGTGGGAACGCGCAGACTCTTCAGCACTGGTTCGATCTCTTTCCATGACGTCGGACAGCGTCCTACTTTGGCCCTGAACGACTCGAAGAACTTTCGTAGTGCATCGCGTTCGTCTAGCGAATCCAACTGCATCAGGCGACGTTGCGCCATGTCTTTTACCTTCGGATCAGTCGAGTCTTCAAACATCTGGGTGTAGATCACGCGCGCCGTAGATCTGCTTCCGCCCTCGGTTTCCATTTTTGCCTTCATCGCTTGCATCCAGGTAGGCGCGCCGGGAAGAGAAGCACCGCGCCCATAAGTTTCGGCGGCAGCTTGATAGTCGTGTTGTTGCCAGTAGATGTAGCCGAGGTGTTGATACAGTCGCCAGACAGTTGGATTTGCATCAATGCCTTTTCGAGTAAGCCGGATTGCTTCCTGTACGTCCACCGCTGGAAGTACCACCGCCGCATATTCGTAAGGATCCATGAACTGTGGATCAAGTGTGGTAGCGGTATCCAGGAGCGGAGCCAGTACTTTCAGATTTAGGGACTGAAGACCGTCCAACTCGACATTGTCAGGTCGCCGCAGGATCTTGCGACCCACGTATTGGAGCGAGCGCATCCAGTACCAGTCTGCCGCCAGTCCATTGAACGCCATGCTCATGCGGCGAACGGTGGCACCAGACAGATAAAGCCTTTCGTCTTCAACACTCAGGTCGGCAGGTGGCCGTTGGGTGTCTAACCACTTAACAATTGCGACCGCAGACAGCAACCCCAACACCACCACCAACAACAAGCCGGTAGTTTTTGTCTTCTCACTGAGGCTAGCGGATGCTTGAGTCACTTGAAGTTACGCCGGCTAAAGACAAGGGTGGCAGTGGCCAGAACAACCGCAATGTAGACCACTGCATAAAGGGTGGAACCGACTACCAACGATGCTGGCGGAGCCTGACCATGAGCGGCCTGTGTAATCATGCTGTAGTGGGAGAAATTTGGCAGCAGGTAATACAGCGCCGCAAAAAGCCACTGGCTGGTGGTGCTTCCCAAAGAAGCCGCGAAAGTTTTTAGATCGGCGCTGAAGTGTCCGATGATGAAGACGAAGAAGGTTAGTAACGCGGACAGAGCGGGCGACGAAAAAGAGGAAAACAGTAGCGCCACTGCCGTCAGGATCATTAACTCGAGGTACAACAGCAAGACTGCCGGCCAGATCGTAACAATCAGTGGATCCCAACCCCGACTCACGTAAAGCAACGCCATTGAAAGACCTACTCCCATCACCGCAACGTTGACAAGGAGGGTCAAACAGAGACCTAGATACTTGCCGATGAGAAATTCCCCGCGCCCGACGGGTTTGGAAAAGATCGCGTAGATAGTTCGTCGTTCGATCTCTTTGTAAACCAGGCCGACCCCGACAAAGATCGCGATGAAGACTCCAAACACCAACATCGAGCTCAAGCCAAGATCGACGATTACCTTGCGCTCCTGGCCGCCAGATAATTCGCCGATGAAAATGGCGGCGCCGGTAAGGAGGAGAACGAAAAGGACGAGATTGTAGAGCACTCGGTCGCGCACCGCTTCCCGGAACGTGTTCCTCGCGATCGCGGCAATGCGACCCAGGGAATGGGTGCGTTGCGCCACGAGTTGCTTTTCTATGACTTTAGAATCTGCGACCATTCTCAGCGATTCAGACTTCCCGTATTGCCGGGAAGTTTACTCCACACTTCAAATAGGACTTACGAAAAGTTTTGTTGCTTCCGATCCATCTGCGGCAGCGAGCTGATGGCTTGAGCTTTGCCTCCAACCAAAGATTGCCAGAGCTAGAATCGCGAGAACGGCAACACCACTTACCAGGGCTGCCAGCCGAACGCGTTCTGGTTCACGAAAAACTACTGCTATGTCTGCGGCACCTTCAGGAACAGCTACCAACAAGGTTCCGTCTGCTGCAGCAGTGGTGCTTAGGTTCTGGCCTCCAGTGGTGGCGAGCCAGTGCGGATAGAAGTAGGTGCGCACGCGCGCCACACTGGCTGGCCCAGCATCAATATGAAACTGGCGCTGTTGCGGTGCCCAC
>DATFRK010000552.1:0-8623 GCA_035263325.1 Pyrinomonadaceae bacterium
GGAGGCTTCGGCGATCCTGGTATTCGCTTCTATCCGCCTGCTCTTTACTACTTGCTGGCTGCCACCAGGATCCTAACGGGCAGTTGGTTTAGCGGGATACTACTTGGATTCATACTGCTGTCAGTGTTGGGGGCAACGGGAGCGTTCTTCTGGGCTCGTTGTTTCTTGCCGCAGCATCTGGCAATCGTGGCGGGCGTCCTCTACGCTTTTATCCCTTACCGTATTAATGAGTTCTACAATGCGTCGCTGCTCGCTGAATACGCTGCCGCTTCTGTCTTGCCATTTGCTTTCGCTTTTGTCGTTCGAGTTTGCAGAAATCAACACCTTCGCGATGTAGTCGGTCTGGCAGTATCGTTTGCTCTTTTGGTTCTATTGAATCTCCCAGTAGCTGTAATCGGCTCACTCTCTCTTCTGTTCTATGGGCTTGCGAGTATCGATAAGAAAAATGGCTGGCGGAGTGTGACGGCTTTGTCCATTGCGGTGCTGGCAGGTCTTGCGGCGAGTGCTTTCTACTGGACCACAATGATTGCCGAGCTTCCATGGCTGAAAAATTCCGCGGTCGTGCCGAATGAAGCCCTTACTTCATATTTCGACTATCGCAGGAATTTTATTTTCTCCCCTTTCAGCCTGGGAAACATTAACTCTTCGCTGGCTAACACGATGGCACTGGCCACACTCTCAATGGCCATTGCGCCGCTGATAATGTTCTGTTCGAGTTATAGAAAAAAGTTGGTGGGAGGAGAGAAAGCTGTCTTTGCGGTCTTTGTTTTTTCCCTCTTTATGACTACTGATCTCAGCCGGCCGTTATGGGCTGTCATACCAAAACTCAGAGAAGTGCAATTTCCCTGGCGTTGGTTCGTAGTTGCTTCGTGTGCGCTTCCGGTGTTAACGAGCGCCAGCATTCCTTTTTGGAAAGAAAAAATGCGAGGGAAGTTTCGGTGGGCCGCGATTATCGCCCTGGGCGGCGTTCTCGTCGCCCTTACTTACAGTGCAGCGCGTATGCGCGATGCAAATTACCTGGCGCGGCTCGAATTTGATTCTGCCAGTAACGCAGTCTTTACCGAGAACAATCTTGATTACTGGCTACCGGTGTGGGTGAATGCGCGGCCGCCTCTGATGGCCAATGAGGTAGAAGCAAAGGACAGACCTATTACGATCAATTCGTGGGGACCAGAGCTTAGAACCTTTAGCGTTGGCCCTGGTCCCGCCCAAGAGGTTCGCGTCCGTACTTTCTACTATCCCAACTGGATTGCAAAGGCGTCGGGAAGAATACTCAACACTCGGCCAGCTTATGATGGTGTTTTGCTTGTCTCCGTACCCAGCGAGGTCACGTCTGTGCGACTTGAGTTTCAAGAGCCAGGCAGAACACGAATTGCGATGATCCTAACTACAGCAACTTGGGTCCTCTTGTTGCTGTGTTTGGTCTATAGTTATATTTACCAACGGGGTTCTCGTTCATAGCGATCGTTGTCGCGATCGCGATCTCGATAACCACCGCCACCACGGCCACCACCGCTATAACCTCCACGACCGCCGCCAGCCCTGTCCGTCCTTGGCTTAGCTTCGTTGACGGTCAAATTGCGTCCGCCAAAGTCCTTGCCGTTAAAAGCCTCGATTGCTGCAGCTGCTTCTTCCGGTGTAGCCATTTCGACAAAACCAAAGCCACGTGATCGACCGGTCTCGCGATCTTCGATCACCGCAGCTGATTCAACTGTACCAACTGCGGAGAAGGCCTCGCGCAGTTCGTCACTGGTAGTGCGAAAAGAGAGATTTCCAACGTAGAGTTTTGTAGCCATTCTTACTATCCTTAGTTTCTTTGGGGAAGCGCGGGCTTACTGGAATTCGCTGATGCAGTACGTTGGGGAGACGACCGACCGTTCGGCGAGCTGCGACACAAACCCGATGCTCTTATCCTTCGAGAGCAGCTTCTAACAAGTTGACAACTGCCTCACTCTCTATTCAGCCGAACGTCGTCGCTTTACGATCACGGACAGGCGCAGTCACCTTCGATGCGCGAGAGCAGGTATCTGGTAAGGAAAAGTATGCAGTTAAGCTCGGAAACGCGTCAAGGATATTTTCGGAGAAGGAGGGACTATTTTCGGGTCGACCCTAAAGGGCTTTTGGTCCAGTTTTTTGCAAAAAGCTTCGAAAAATTGCGCTTAGCGACCTCTTTGCCACCCACTCGGCGCTAAAGCGAAAAAACACGCAGCGGTCTGAAACCAACCGGACCCGGCTAGGCAAAACGTTCAACACTCAAGTCTGGCTATCTGGCTCAACTACCTTGTTTATTCACCGTCTGTGTAATCTGCGTAATCTGTGGATGTCTTCCGGCTGCCCGATTGCTCGTTTTAATTCTTTGCCTTACTATTCCCCTCTTCTTAATACAACTCCATTTAACTCTGAAAGGCTGGCAATAAATGTCGAGAAGGATTCCTATTACTGTGGCGCACGGCGATGGCATTGGTCCTGAGATCATGGCCGCTACGCTGCATATTCTTGAAGCGGCAGGCGCACCACTGGACATTGAGACCATTGACATCGGTGAAAAAGTTTATTTGGCCGGTAACTCTTCCGGCATTGAGCCAAGCTCCTGGGATTCGTTGCGGCGCACAAAGGTCTTTCTGAAAGCGCCGATCACCACTCCCCAAGGTGGTGGCTACAAGAGCCTTAATGTCACTGTGCGTAAGGTGATGGGCCTGTATGCCAACGTGCGGCCTTGTGTTTCTTATCATCCGTTTGTCGAAACAAAGCACCCCAACATGGATGTAGTGATAGTGCGCGAGAACGAGGAGGATCTCTACGCCGGGATTGAACATCGGCAGACGGAACAAGTGGTCCAGTGCTTAAAACTGATCTCCCGCCCGGGTTCGGAAAAAATTGTGCGTTACGCCTTCGATTATGCCCGGCGCAATAATCGTAAGAAAGTGACTTGCTTCACTAAAGACAACATCATGAAATTGACCGATGGTCTGTTTCATAAAGTCTTCGACGAGATCGCGAAAGAGTACCCGGATATCGAAAATGAACACTGGATCGTGGATATCGGCGCTGCCAAGCTTGCGGATACCCCGGAAGCGTTTGACGTAGTGGTGATGCCAAATCTTTATGGCGATGTGCTTTCTGACGTGGCTGCGCAGATTGCGGGTTCGGTGGGCCTGGCAGGTTCGGCGAATATCGGGGAAAACGTGGCCATGTTCGAAGCTATTCACGGTTCGGCGCCACGGCGCGCGGGACAAAACCTGGCAAATCCCTCGGGTCTGCTTCTGGGCGCCGTGCTGATGTTGGTTCATATCGGTGAGAGTGAGACCGCCGAGCGGGTTCACAATGGTTGGTTACGCACCATTGAAGAAGGCATTCACACCTACGACATTTACGACGAAAAAGTCAGCAAACAGAAAGTAGGTACCAAAGAGTTTGCCGAAGCGGTGGTCCAGCACTTGGGCCAGACGCCACAGTTGTTGAAGCCGGCGCAGTATCAACGTGGAGAGAGTGTGGCGACGACGGCTGTGCGCGTGGAGGCGGCAGCCAGTAAGAAAGAGTTGGTGGGCGTTGACGTCTTTCTCGATTGGTCGAAAGGCAGCGCTAACGATCTGGGTGATGCGTTAAGCGCGTTGAGTGTCGGCGGAGTCAATCTAAAGATGATCAGCAATCGTGGCGTCAAGGTTTGGCCGGGTGGCCACTCGGAGACCTTCTGTTCAGATCACTGGCGTTGTCGCTTCATGGGCGAGGGAGATGCTGTGGTCTCGCACCCGCAGGTGATCGAGTTATTGGGACGCGTTGCGGGTTCCGGGTTTGATTTCATCAAGACAGAAAATCTGTACACCTTCGACGGCGTGCGCGGCTTCTCCCTCGACCAGGGCGAGTAAAAGACGTTCGTCGTTTGCCAGCTAGTCAAGAGTCGATCCAGGGTAATCCTGGGCTATGGCCAGTAAGTCCAACTTGGGTCATCACAACACAAAATTAAGGGAACAATGGCAACGAAAAACCAAACCAAAAAAACATCGTCGAAGACCAACGCTAAATCGCTCGTGGCAGTCATCATGGGCAGTCAATCAGACTGGGATGTCATGCGTAACGCTGACGAAACACTCACGAAGTTTGGCGTTGCCCATGAGTGTCGGGTCATCTCTGCCCATCGCTCTCCGGGAATCGCAGCCGAGTTTGGCTCAACTGCCGAGTCACGCGGTCTGGAAGTAGTAATCGCCGCCGCCGGTGGCGCCGCACACCTCGCCGGCGTCATGGCTGCACACACAACCTTGCCCGTACTCGGCGTGCCAATGGGTGGCGGCGCCTTGAATGGTTTAGATTCCCTCCTGGCCACAGTGCAAATGCCCGGCGGCATTCCGGTTGGCACCCTGGCAATCGGTAAGGCCGGCGCCGTCAATGCGGCCCTCTTTGCAGTCGCGATCCTGGCCAATAGCCGTCCCGAGTTACGAAGGAAGCTGCATGCGTTCCGCGCAGAGCAAGAGGCCAAAATCCGCAGTACTACACTAAGCTAGAGTGGATCCCACCAACGGCAGTTGGTCGATAGTTCAGATCCTTTCGACCAGGCGCGGGAAAAATGATTCCTGCCCCACCGCGAAAACTAGGCTGCAAACTGTTATGTCGCAGTTGGCGCAGCTGCATTACTGGGTGCACGCTGTAGAGAGGACTTGAACCATCCACCAACTGCCGTTGGTGGTATTTGCCTCGGAGATGCGCTGCGCTAGCAGGAGTGACTACCTCCTTGAATTTGCCGTGCCTTTGGCGCACAATGCCCTCACGTTACCAACACCCGGAGCGAGGTTTGAATCTCTACAGCCTCTCTATTTAAGTCTACTTCCTTTCTCGCGACCGGAGGATTCCCGCTTGAGCATGATCGGCCAGACGGTTTCGCATTATCGAATTATCGAGAAACTGGGCGAAGGTGGCATGGGGGTTGTCTACCTCGCCGAAGACACGCACCTTGCCAGGCGCGTCGCGATCAAGTTTCTGAGTTCACTTGATCATCATTATCGCGCTCGTTTCATTCGTGAGGCGCGGGCCGTCTCGTCGCTTAACCATCCCAACATCGCGCTAGTTTACGACTACGGTGAAACACCGGAAGGTACACCTTTCATTGTAATGGAACTAGTGAAGGGCCGACCCCTGAGCGACCACCTTTTGGATGGGCTGAGCCAGGCGCGCTCGGTGGAAATAGTATCCGCGATCGCCGAAGCTCTCGGAGAAGCACATGACAATGGCATCGTGCACCGCGACATGAAACCCGCTAACGTGATGATCACGGAGCGAGGCCAGGTGAAGGTGCTCGACTTTGGCCTGGTCAAGCATCTTTTTGAACAGCCCTCGCATGGCGACCTGGACCATGCCGAAACGATCTTTTCCACTAAAACTAAAAGTGATGTCATCGTTGGCACGCCACTCTACCTCTCTCCCGAACAGGCGAAAGGTAGACCGGTTGACGGGCGCAGTGATCTGTTTGCGTTGGGTTCCTTGCTTTACGAATGTCTCACGGGCCAGCCGGCATTTTCTGGCGCCAGCGTACTCGAGATCGGGGCGCAGGTGATTCACGTCAATCCCCTGCCTCCTTCCCAGATCAATCCGCAGGTACCGGCTGAACTTGACCGCATTACCCTCAGGGCGCTCGAGAAGAAAGTTGAAGATCGCTATCAGTCTGCGGCAGAGCTACTGACGGATCTGCACGCTATCAAGCCACATCTCAAAGGAGAAGGTCGACCAGCCGCATTTCGCGACAATCAAACACCGATTGGCGGTACCAGGCGCTCAAGCGCCTTGCGCACTTTCACCACCTCGATGCGGAAGCAACGCTTCTCGCTGACCGCGGTGATCTGCGTTGTCGCGTTTACCGGACTAGCAATCTGGTCCGCCATTCACTGGTGGCCACGTACTTATTATTTGCCGCCGGCAGCGGCGCTGAGTTGGTATGACCGGGGCACTGATGCTTTGCGCAACGGCGCCTACTTCCAGGCCAGCAAAGCGCTCGAACAGGCCATCGCGATCGACAATCGTTACGCGCTGGCCCACGCGCGCCTCGCTCAAGCCTGGGCGGAGCTTGACTACACCGATAAAGCAAAGGACGAACTACTCACCACCACCGGGTTGGTGGGCGACCGCTCGTCGCTTTCTCCCAAGGACACTCTCTATCTCGACGCCACCATGGCTACCGTGGGACGAGACTTTCCTGCCGCGGTGAAGGCCTACAGCGGGATCGCGGCGCTTTCGCCAGATGACAGCCAGGTCTACGTCGATCTGGGATATGCCTATGAGAATAACGGGGATGTCGATAAAGCGCTGGAGAGTTACTTGAAGGCCATAAGTTTGAATAGTGGCCAATATGCGACCGCGTTTCTGCGAGCGGGAATTGTCTATAACCGAAAGTTAGACCAGGCGAAAGCGACTGAGTATTTCAACAGAGCGGAAGAATTGTATCGCGCTGCCAGCAACAGTGAAGGCGTTAACGAGGTGTTGCGCCAGCGCGGCGTTCTCTTTCGCGAGAACGGCAAGTATGACGAGGCGCGGGCGCAATTTCAGCGCTCGCTCGACGCCGCCCGCGCCATTGGCAATGAAGCGCAACAAATCAGCGCCCTGATTGAGTTGAGTTACCTTGCCTCCACCCGCGGTTCCACGGCAGAAGCTGAAGACTTTGCCACCCAGGCAATCACTTTTGCGCAAGAGAAACACCTGGAGAATCTCGCTGCCGGCGGTCTCCTGGAACTCGGTAACTCCTTTTCCAGTCGTGGTGACTACACCTCAGCCGAAAAATACTTCAAGCAAGCGATCGATTTTGCCCGGGCCAACAAGGGCAGGCTAAGGGAAGCGCGCGGCTTGTCAAACCTGGGCGGGATGTACATCCAGTTACTGCGAGTAGATGAAGGTTTGCCGATGGTCCAACAAGCCTTGACCTTCTTCCAGGAAAACAACTATCCGAAGAATGTCGCGTACTGTTTGACGCACATCTCGCGCGGTTATCGACGGAAAGGCGACTACGATGCCGCCTTGAAAGCGCTCAATCAAAAATTGCAGATTGCCCAACAGGGAGGCAGTCAACCGGCGATCGCCGACTGTGACATGGAGATCGGGGCAGTGCTGTTTGACCAGGAGAGTTTTCCCCAGGCGCTGGAGAAGTACGATCAAGCACACGGAATTTATCAAGGCGTCGGCAATAAGATCAGAACAATTTATAGCCAGGCTAATCGGGCCAACATTTTGTGGCGCCTGGGCCGGTACGAAGAGTCGCGGGAAGCGTTGAGTGAGGTTGTTTCGGCAGTGGAACAGTCGCCGGGTAATTTCAAACAATTAGTACCAGTACTCCGCCTCGTAGCCGCCCAAATATCCTTGAGTGAAAGGAATTTTGCCGACGCAATCGCTAAGAGCAATGAAGCAATCACGATGGCGGGAAAGGACTATCCTGACGTCGCCATTGAAGGAAAGTTTACGCTTGGGCTGGTGAAGGCCTTGTCAGGCAGCGGTAAAGAGGGTCGCACGCTTTGTGAGGAAGCAGTAAGAATGGCCAACGATGCCGGCGACATAGCCTTGCTTTCACGGGCCTTGCTTTCGCAGGCGGAAGCGGCGTTACAAAGCGGCGACGGGCAAGCGGCTGGCGACCTTGCCACTCAAGCTCAGGAGAAATTTGCCGCCGGGGCCCGGCTGGAGTCGGAATGGCGCGCCTGGCTCATTGCTGCTCGTGCCAGTCAGCAGTTAGGCGACAAAAGCAAGGCCGAAGATTTAATGGGACAGGCAGTGAATACTCGATCTCAATTGGAACAGAAGTGGGGTGGCGAGGCATTTAAGGGATACGCTTCCCGCCCTGACATTCAGGCTTACTACAAAGGATTGAACTAAGAAGTCCGCAGAAGGAGACGCGAACAATGTCTGACAGAGATAATGAACGAGACCTGGCTATTGATCCGCCAGACAACCAGGGTGGCGGTGGTAAAGACGAGGCCAGTTCCAGTCTTCAAGGCGAAGAGAACAAGATCGATCCGCCCTCGAATGATGGTGGTAATTGATTAGTCTCTTGTTCTGAAAAACGCCCCGGGCGGAAGCAGCTCAGAGCCTCCGCGCTACATTACCGAGTGTGTCTCACTGCCTGAATTTTAACGCCCAGTGATACACCCCTCATGCCTGCGAACCAGTATCCTCGCTGGTTCGGTGTTGGCGTCTGCCTCGGGATCTATCAATTGCTGAGTCACCAGCGTCTGGTCAGCATCGTGATTAAAGCAACAAACAAAGCCGAGCCGATGATCGACCAGACTATGGGAAAGTTCGTATCTCCGATCCGCACTGAAAACAATTCAGGTAAATGCATCATTCGGGCCAGCCACAAGCCCAGTAGTGCTCCCACAAATCCCAACGCGATCGAGACTAAACATCCGCCCCGAGAATAGCCTGAGATGGCTTGGCCCAATGATCCACAGATCCCGGCAACGAGTAGTAATAAGAGCACGTCAAATAGACCCATCATTCCCTCCGATCTGCGACAGACTACGCCGATTCCAGAGGTTATGATCCGGCCATTACAAAGGCTTCACCAAAACAACAGATATTAGACATTTTCAATTTTTGCCCGCCGATTGGCAATTGGCCCTACCGGGGCAAAATCAAAATTGAAAATCACTGATGT
>DATFRK010000553.1:0-4944 GCA_035263325.1 Pyrinomonadaceae bacterium
GTTGGCGCAGGCGATCAGCAGCACCAATCCAACTGAACTCAGTAGAATTAGAAGTGGTTGACGGACATCACCGACAAAGTTCTCGTGCAACGGCATCAGAAATGCTCGCCGTCCGGTGTTGCTATTGGGATACTGCTGTTCCAACCGCGCGTAGATCACGTTGAGTTCCGACTCGGTTTGCTGCTGTAACAGGTGCGGCTGCAAACGGGCCACCACGCTGATGCCGGGATCAGCGCCACGTGCTTTGAATCGCTCCGCCGAAAGACCGATCGGCACTGTGACATCTGCCGCCATTCCAAACTCGAAATCCGCCGGCGTGACGCCGACGATAGTGAAGCTCTGATTGTTGAGGGTGATCTGTTTACCGATGATGTTCTGATCATTTCCAAACCGGCGGTTCCAGAATCCATAACTTAGAATTACTGCCGGCGTTGCACCGGGCCGGTCATCCTCTGCGAGGAAGTCGCGCCCCAGGATCGGCTTAACTCCGAGCAAGGTGAGGAAGCCCTGCGAAACCAGGCGGCCCTGTAAGCGCTCCGGTTCTCCGGCTCCGGCGAAGTTGAAACTCTCATTGGGTCGCACTGCCGATGCTGCTTCAAAGAGGGTGCGATCGTCCCGCCAATCCGCGAAGTTCGGGTAGGACACTGTGCCCCCTGGTCCACCTTCTCCGACTATCACCAATCGTTCTGGTGCCTGATAAGGAAACGGTCGTAGCAGAACAGCATTGACAATACTGAAGATCGCTGTGTTCGCCCCGATACCCAAAGTGAGGGTAAGCAAAGCGACCAGGGTAAAGCCTGGATGTTTAAAAAGCAGTCGCCCGCTGTAGCGCAAGTCTTGCCAGAGAGTCTCCAGCAAGCCTCCACCTCTAACTTCATAAGCCAGATCTCGGATGCTGTTCACATTGCCAAAACTCTCCGTGGCGGAGCGCCGCGCCTCTTCCAGCGTCATACCGTGTTCGCGATTAGCCTCAGTCTCCATTTCGACATGACTACGCAACTCTTCATCAATGTCTTCGAGCACACTGTCCCGCCGCACCAAAGCGCGTACTCGTGCCACCAAAATATTGGTCCACTCCATTGTTTAGTCCTTAACCCATACCGCGGCCTTGTGCCGTGGAGCCTCATGCTCGCTGCTACAAACAACCGCTATTTGAACGTGTCGCGCTCCGCGGGTCTGAAAGAGGCAACGACCTTTAAGTTAGCAGCGAACGTCAGTCACTACGGCGCAAGGTCGTGGCATCTGAGTCTTCTAAGCTCAAGTCCCTTACGTCGCCTCCCTCATCTTCGCTACCACCAACGCCAGCCGGTCCCAACTCTCTTCTTCGATCCGCAGTTGCTTCTGTCCTGCCTTAGTTATCTTGTAAAACTTCGCCCTGCGTCCCGTCTCGTTTTCTCCCCACTTTGCTGTCACCCACCCTTTCAGTTCAATGCGATAGAGGGCCGGGTAAAGTGCCCCTTGCTCAACATGCAGCATCTCGTCCGACATCCGGCGAATTCTTTGAATGATGCCGTATCCATGCAAAGGTCCCAGCGAGAGCGTCTTAAGAATGAGCATGTCGAGTGTGCCTTGCAGCAGATCAGCTTTGGAATTGGTCATTAAATGGCTCGCCACGAGAAAGTTTTTTTCTTACGCCTAAACGTTTTAGGCATACTATCCTCGCGATACCTAAGACGTCAAGGTATCATAGAGAACCCGGAGCGGCAGCGACGGGATGCTACGCTCAAGTCTCATCAGATCTTAAAGTGAGTTGACCGTACCTACCCGTCGCTGCCCCTCCGGGTTCTGAGCAAACCAGAACGAAATTCTTGTAATATAGCCCTGCCCTGTAGCAAGTAGTTCAATAATTGGAGCAGTTATGGAAAGTTTCGCGACGTTACTCAAAATTGCTTTGAGTATCGCTCTTCTGCCGAGTCTTCAGCCCTCAATCCCAGCGACGCGCCACTCTGTCCAGGCGAAGCCCACGACACAAGAACTCTTCGACGATTTTAGTTATACCAACAAGCAACAACTGAAAGGTCACGGATGGATCATTCGTACCGCAGCTGGTTGGCCCGGTATACCCGGAGCAACCTGGTCCGAATCCGGCGTCTCACTCGTGTCAGATCCCGACCTGCCCCGCAATCGCATCCTGCGAATGACCTCTTCCACGGATGGGACTACCACCACCCAGACGCAAATTTGCCAGCAACGCAAGTTTTTCGAAGGCACTTACGCCGCCCGTGTTCGCTTCAGCGATAGTCCGGTCACCGGACCGAGTGGTGATCAGATCGTGCAAAGCTTCTACACGATCAGCCCGTTGAAGGCGCCGATGGATCCTGACTACAGTGAGTTAGATTTTGAATATCTACCGAACGGCGGTTGGGGAATCGCCGGGCCTACTCTCTATGCCACCACTTGGGAAACGTTCAGTCCCGAACCAAACTGGAAAAAAGATAATGTCTTTCAAACAGCGAGTGGCAGCCAGGCAGGTTGGCATACCTTGGTGACGCAGGTCTTTGATCAGAAGGTACGCTACTTCGTCGACGGCAAACTATTCGTGGAGCACGGAGGTAACTACTACCCCGAGGACACGATGTCGCTCAACTTCAATCTCTGGTTTATCCGCGACGGAATGGTGAAAGCAGCCGAACTTCGCCAGTATCAAGAAGACATCGATTGGGTATTCTTTCAAGCGGGTGCCGGCCTGACCCCGGAACAGGTTGAAGCGGCGGTTGCCGGACTTCGACGAAAGTCGGTCAAGTTCCGCGACACCGTCCCAGCTAAGGTCCCCGCCTTAACGTCACCCTGCAATTTCTGAGGTCCTCACAGCAATTTTAGCGTTTTAAATAAATACAGTACGGCCACGTAATCGGCTGAGTGCTTTTGATGCACCGACCACTCGTTGTTCGTCTTGAGCGACAACCAACTTTTTACTAAAGGTCAGTTTCATTTGAAGTTTAATGAGTCCAAATGAACATTCCTGGCGCTGGTGCAGGGCGGCACATTCGTTGCCCTAGCCCGGGGCGTGGCTGCGGAAATCACACTACCTGCTACTCGAACCCGCGATCGTTCCAGCGTGCGCAGGCGAAAGTCACTGCTCAGCACATTCGTCAACTGCTGCGCCCTTGGAGCAATTTTCCTGGGCGCCATCTTTGTACTCGCAGCGATCAAAACGTATTACACGTATAACGACTTCGCGCAGTTGATCGACCAACAAATCGAGAACGGGTACTTGAGAAGTCAAGCAGGGCTCTACGCCGCTCCTCGAGTTATCGAGCAGGGAGCACATCTCTCAAAAGATCAGTTGGCGGCGGCTTTGGTACGGGCAGGTTATGCGCGAGACCAGGCTAGTAACATTTGGAACGGGACCTTTCAGACTAAGGACAAGAGTATTCTCATTTTTCCGCGTCAGGAGGCGAACGCCCACGAGTGGGTTCAAGTTAACTTTGATAATCAGGATCGCATCGCCTCACTCGACGCCAACGACTACTCAAATCTCCGCTCCTATGCCCTTGAGCCTGAACTCTTGACCGAGGACGCGGTGAACAAGACGGGCCAACAAGAAACGCTCACGTTTCAGGAAATTCCTCCTGTGCTCGTCGAGGCCATCCTGGCCATCGAGGATCGCAGGTTTTTCCAGCACTCCGGCTTAGATTTTCGCGGCATTGCCCGGGCAGTCGTAAACCAATTTGCCAGTGGTTCGAACAGGTATCGACAGGGAGGATCCACCATCACTCAGCAACTGGCAAAGAACACCTATCTAAGCCCCGAAAAAACTCTGCGCCGAAAGTACAACGAAGCTTTGATCGCTATGGCCCTGGAGCACCGGCTATCCAAACAGGACATCTTTGCTCTCTACTGCAATGAGGTTTACCTGGGCCAGCGCGGTGGCGTTGGCGTTCGGGGAGTGGCCCAGGCCGCGCGAGTCTATTTCGGCAAATCACTCAAAGACATCTCGTTGGCGGAAGCGGCAACAATTGCGGGAATGATTCAAAGTCCGGGCCACTATTCACCCGAGCGTAACCCAGACGCCACCAGGTCGCGACGCGACACGGTGATTGCTGCGATGCGGGAGGCAGGGATGATTGATGAAGCAACTCAACAGACTGCCTGTGCTTCAGCAATCAACCTGGCGCCCTTCGAAGGCAGCCGCAATGAGCTGGCTCCTTATTACGTCGACGCGGTGGACCGGGCGATGGATTCGGCAAGGTTGAGCCTTGACAGTAATGCTGAACAGAACATTCGCGTGCAAACCACCATCGATCCGGACTTACAGACTGCAGCGGAAAATGCGCTGCGCCACCAACTCGAATTGGTGAGTAAGTCTGCTAAACGCGGTGTGCCCGAGGGCGCCATAGTTGCGCTCGATCCGCACACTGGCGAGGTCCTGGCGATGGTCGGCGGCCGCAGCTATGAAGAGTCGCAACTCAATCGGGCGACAGATGCGAAGCGACAACCCGGCTCTGTCTTCAAGCCCTTTGTCTACGCAGCCGCAATGGAACACGGCATCTCACCACTGACTACGTTTCTTGATGCTCCGCAGACATTTCAATACGGTTACGCGACCTATTCACCGGCAAATTACAGCCGCGCGTACTCGATGCATGAGGTGATGATGCGTGAAGGCTTGGTTCGATCGCTCAACGTCGTCACGGTCGACTTAGCGATGCGTACGGGTCTTGGCACGGTCGCAGATTTTGCCGCCAGGTTCGGCTTGCCTCGGCCCGAAGCTTATCCGTCGCTGGCGTTGGGAACCAGTGAAGTAACACCACTGCAAATCGCTGCCGCTTATGCTGCCTTTGCAAACGGTGGTGAGGCAGTCACTCCCAACCTGATACGTCGAGTGAGCGACAATAATAGTGGTGCAGTTCTGGTTGACGAAGTGCCGCAGACAAAACACGTGATCAGGGCCACAACTGCTTACATGATCACTGACATGTTGTCAGACGTTATCAAACGCGG
>DATFRK010000554.1:0-9184 GCA_035263325.1 Pyrinomonadaceae bacterium
TACCACCAACGGCAGTTGGTGGATTGTTAAGATCCTTTCCACAACGATGGCCTGGATGATCTTGGGCCGAGAACATTCGCAATTCGGAGTTTCGCAGTAGGCGCAGTCACGATTTAATTCTCGCACTGTAGACAGGACTTGGACGATCCACCAACTCCCGTTGGTGGTATTCGGAAACAATGAACCCGACCGCCATCAAATCTCGCCTGAAGAGCATCGATGCCTTGCGTGGTATGGCTGCGTTGGGAGTAGTGCTGTATCACGCGGTCGAACAAAGCGCGCAGGTAGTCCCAAACAACTTCTTCAAATACCCCGTCAGGCTAATCCAGTTCGGCGCTTCATTTGGCTACATCGGTGTCTTCCTCTTCTTTGTTATCTCCGGATTTTGTATTCATCTGCAATGGGCCAAATCACAGTCGACCGGAGAAGTTGAGCCAATTCGTTTCGGCGCTTTCTGGAAAAGACGAATTCGCCGCCTCTATCCCCCTTACCTCTTCGCCTTACTCCTCTACTTGCTGCTGACGGCCGCGTCCCAGGGAATCAATTTCAGTCACTTCTTTTTCTACGACTTCTTCATGCACTTGTTGATGCTGCACAATCTTGATCCCCGAACCTGTTACAGCATCAACGGGGTCTTTTGGACCCTGGCGATCGAGGAGCAACTTTATCTCGCCTACTTCCTACTGCTATTCATCCGGTCGCGCTGGGGTTGGGCAGTGACTTTGCTTGTTTGTTTGTTAGCCCGTGCAGGCTGGATGGCCTTTAGTCATGGCGTTTGGGTCGCCACTGGCATTGGTGTTCCGGTACCCGAGGCGGCGGCGTCACATTGGTTTACCTGGGCGTTAGGGGCAATTGGAGTGGAAGCCCTGTTTGGTCTGATCCAGTTGCCGACATGGTTAAGGAATCTGAAGCTGGCCACTGTGCTGATAGTCGGAGCTTCGGCCATTTCGCAGTTTCTGCCCGCGATTCCCAAGGAGTTGATGTGGCACAACCTCGGGTGGTTTCTGATTCATCCCCTCTGGGGCCTGGGATTCCTGATAGTGGTGAATCGCGCCGTCCTGGCCGAACGCCAATGGACCAGTCACTTCAAACTACCTACTCTGATCTCGATGTTTGCGACCCTGGGCATCTTCTCTTATTCACTCTACCTCACGCACGAGTTGACGATCATGCAATCGTGGCGCTTTACCGGCTACTACTGGCCCCACCTGCTAAATGTTGGCCTCATTGTCGTTCCCGGCACGATCTTCTTCGCCTGGGTCTTTTTCTGGTTCTGTGAAAAGCCGTTCATGAACCGCCGCACATCCAGGGAACGACCTCTGCCTGGACCAACAGAAGCTGTCGCCCAATGGTCTGTAATCGCAGATCCTCAAGCCGACGCCGTTGCTGACTGAAACTCGGGCTTGTTAACGCGGCCTGCGGCCAAACCGTCTTTCATAGTTGAGGCCAACAATTCTGCGCGCTGCTCTCATTGGGATTCGTCTCTCTGTACTCAGGCCTCATAGCAGAGGACGGTCTCGCTTCGTCTACTAAAAGTGAACTATGAGAATCTCCCGCACTGTCGTCGTGACGGCTCTCGTTCTAGCCGCGTCCGCCTACTCATTCGGCCAGCAACCATCAGACTCAGTCTTTGACCGCAGCTTCACGCAAAGGTTCGCAGGCATTGCCATCGAGAACCTGTACGGTAAGACTGACGTACAGACGTGGAACAGCAATCGTGTCCGCATCATCGCCTCGCGGGCTTCTTCCGCTGACAACTTCAGACGACTCGATGCTCGGATTCGGTTTCAAATCACAACCAATGAAACCTTGAGGATAATTGTCTTACGCACCGAGCGAGAGAGTCCGATCACGCTTTCGGTTTATATCCCCCGCCTGATCAATTTATCAGTGCATGGCGGTGATGACTCTGTCGCAGTAAGCGGCGCCACCAACGCTTTGTCAGTGGAGACACAGGCGGGCGATATCGCCTTCTACCTGCCGCAGTCCGCCAATAGTGACCTGTCGTTAAAAACAATCGAGGGCAGTATTACCTCGAAGCTCCAAATGCGCATCTTCGGACCAGCCAACACTCATAGTCTTGACGGAAGAATTGGAACTGGCGGATCCCCGGTTATCTTGCGCAGCAGCCGGGGCGCGGTAGCGTTACTGCCAGACGATGTGAATCGACTAGCGCGAGTGGACGCGCAAATGGTCAATGACACGGGTTGGTTGGCTCAACCAGCAGTTGATCGATCGTTACCCGCCAATGAGGAAGTAGAGGACACTTCCAGCACCCGCCCAGAATCTGTGACTCTGTCCAAGCGTCCTGACTCGAATGGTCTTGACGTCGTTAAAATTGATACACGACTGGTCAATCTAAATGTCAGGGTTACGGACGCAGCCGGCAAACTGATCCCTGATTTGAACAAAGACGACTTTGAGATTTTTGAAGGCAAGAGGCAACAGGAGATTGCGAGATTTGAGCCGGTTACGTCACCGGTGAATGTTGTCTTGCTGCTGGACCTGAGTGGCAGCACGCAAGACCGTTGGAAGATCATCAAGAAAGCGGCGAAACAATTCGTCGACACACTAAGCCCAAATACTCCGATTGCAGTGGCCGCTTTCACCCGCAGATTTCTGCTGGTTTCCGATTTCACGCTTGACCGGAAACTCCTTAAAGACCGGCTTGACCATACTAAGAATCTTCACGCGGGCACAGCGTTCTACGACGCGACCTGGTCAACACTCGATCTCTTCAAGCCGCTGCCTGACCGTCGCAAAGCAATCGTCGTGATGACCGACGGAGTGGATAACTCAATCTCCGATGACGAGTATGTGCCCTCGCATCCGTTCGATGAATTGATTGCCAGGGTCATGCAGGATGAGATAACCATCTATCCGATTTACTTCAACACCGAATACGAGGTCACCGTAAGGATGCATGGTAGTGACACGCATGAATCTTATGTGACGGCACGCGGGCAACTGCAGCGAATAGCCGACGAGACAGGAGGCACGTTATTTAAAGCCGACCGGGCCGAAGATCTCGAAGGAGTGTATCAACGTGTCGCTTCTGAACTGCAAGCACTCTACAGCGTCTCTTATAACCCGCTCGACAAGAACTACGATGGTCAGTGGCGTGATGTGAGTGTGAAAGTGAAACGGGGCCAGGCACAGGCACGCACCAAGCGAGGGTTCTACGCTAGATAATTTCTGGCTTAGTCGACCTGGTAAGTTGCGACGCTGGTGGGCGTTTCGAAGCAGCGGACCTTGTAGATTTGCACCCGGTCGTCTCCAACTTTCTTGGCCACTCGCTCCAGCACATACTTGGCCAGATTCTCTGCTGAGGGTTGGAGTTCGTCAAAGGGCGGCAACTCATTAATGTTTCGGTGATCGAGATAGAGCACGACTTCATCTGCGGCAGCCTTCAAATCAACAAAGTCAACCAGTAGGCCGATGTTATCTAGTTCGCGGCCGCGCGCGTAGATTTCGATCTTGTAGTTGTGTCCATGCAGATTCTCACACTTACCTTTGTAGCCACGCAGTTGATGCGCGCTGGAGAAGTTGCGCTCGATCATTACTTCAAATTGTCCCGGCATGATTGATCAGGAAGTCTAAGGTGCGACTGCGAAACTCGCAACTATAGAGAACCGCGAGCGGAAGGGGCCACTCAATTTGAACCCCGGTCACGGCCGAAGGCTAAGTTGAGCCGTCGCCTCCACTCGCTGCCGCTCGTGGTTCTCTATTGGGCTCTTCAAAAATCCTGGCAAGTTCTCTGATCTCCGAAGTTACCTGGCAAGGCGGTAAGCTGCGCAAAAACGTGCGCCCGTAAGCTTTGGTACGCAGCCGGGGATCAAGCACCGCCAACACTCCACGATCCGTGGTACTACGAATCAATCGACCCAGACCCTGCTTCAACGCAATAATCGCTTGCGGCACACTGTATTCGTAAAAACTCGAGCCACCAGTATCCTCAATGTAACGTTGTCGCGCCGCCACGATTGGGTCAGTAGGAACGGCAAACGGCAACTTATCGATGATCACGCATGACAGCTGTTCGCCGCGAACATCGACTCCTTGCCAAAAACTCGAGGTAGCAAACAGTACCGCGTTCGCCGTCTCGCGAAATCTTTTCAGCAATTGTCCCTTTGAGGCACTACCCTGGACCAGGCACGGGTAATCAATCTCGGCCCAGACGTTTTCATAGAGCGACTGCATTCCCGCCAAACTGGTGGAGAGGACAAAAGCACGTCCCTGGGTCGCGTTTAGAATTCTCGTCACCTCCGCGGCCGCAGCCTCGGACCAATCACGCGACCGAGGATCAGGCATCTTTGACGGCAGATACAACACTGCCTGGGTTTCATAGTCGAACGACGACTCGGCGATTAGATCATCCGCGGTATCCAAGCCGAGACGGTCACGAATAAATGCAAAGTTGCCGCCGCTGGAAAGTGTCGCTGACGTCAAAACAACCGTGGGGACTTCATCAAACAACTTGTCCTGTAGCAGACCGGCGACATCGATGGGTGAAGCGCGCAAGAAGACGCCACGGTTGCGACGTTCCAGCCAGTAGACAAACTTCTTGTCCGTTCCGGTAACGATGAATTGCAAGTCGAAACGCACCTGCCGTAAGCGCCTCACCAGATTCTCGATGTCAGGCGATTTATCTGGAATCGTATCCAGGGTCGTATCCACCCTGGCAATCGCTCCCTCTAAGGCTACATACAAATCACCAAGACGCGTCGCGGTGAATCCACCTTGAACGTTTCTGACCGCGAAGGTACCGGGAACAATTGGATAACGCCCATCTTCTCCGCGTCCATCACGGAACGCCACGAAGAAGTTTTCAGCAAATCCGGAGAGTCGGGACGTTGACCTGGTGAGTTCACGATCAGTCTCGGGGTCTTCAATCGTGAGCATCCCGAGATCCCTGACCAGGTCATCGATCTGGTAGTTCGAGACCTGGGCGCCAAAGTATTCCGAGGCTACATCCTCGATCAGATGCGCTTCATCGAGAATGACGGCGGTGTATTCAGGGAGTACGGAACCGTAATTACCGTTGCGCAAAGCGAGATCGGCAAAGAAGAGATGGTGATTTACGACCACGATGTCGCACTCTTTGGCGCGCTCGCGCATGCGGGTGATGAAACAGGCGTCGAAGTCCGGGCATTTCTGCCCCAGGCAACTCTCCGAACGAGCATCAATATGGCGCCAGAAAGAGATTGATTCGGGTATGTTGGCCAGTTCCGCGCGGTCACCCGTGGGCGAGACTCGGGACCAATCGCAAACTTCTTCAAAGTAATCGACCTCGTCAAGACCATCCAATATTGGCGCTGCCTGGGCTCTGCCCAACCTGTTCAGACAGAGGTAGTTGCTTCTGCCTTTCATATAAGTCGCGGAAAACGGTTTGGGAAGGATGCTTTGGAGAAAAGGAATGTCTTTCTCCATCAACTGTTCCTGGAGGTTCTTGGTGCCGGTGGAGACGATTACACGGCCGTTTCCTCCGAGAGCAGCAGCCACAGCAGGAACAAGGTAGGCGAGCGTCTTGCCAGTTCCGGTCCCTGCTTCGACGATGAGATGACGCTTTTCTTCAAAGGCACGCATCACCGCCCGCGCCATGGCAATCTGGCCGGGTCGATACTCGTATTCAGGGTGGGCTTGGGCAATCAGTCCTTCTGGACCGAATACTTCTTGCATCGTTTCAACTCTTATGGATGAGGATTCGATATTCTAAGCGCTTTAATCCGCTCCGGCTGCATCGTGTCCTGAAGATTGTCGCTGCAATCGCTTGGAATAGAGCGGAAAACGCGCAGTGAGGTCGGACACGCCTTGTTTGACTTTCTTTCGCACTTCTTCTGACTCTGGTGCGTGGATCACTTCAGCAATCAAACGACCAATCTCCTGCATCTCCGTTTCCTTCATGCCACGTGTCGTAACGGCTGGAGTGCCAATGCGTAAACCTGAGGCGACGAATGGCTTGTTCTGATCAAACGGAATCGTGTTCTTGTTCACAGTGATTGCCGACGCTTCAAGTGCCTTCTCCGCATCCTTGCCGGTGATGCCTTTGCCATCCATCCAGACATCAACGAGCATCAGATGATTGTCAGTGCCTCCCGACACCAGTCGCAGTCCCTGCTCCTGTAGTTCGCTGGCGAGAGCTTTTGCATTCTTAAGAATCTGTCGCTGATACTCCTTGAACTCCTCACGCAACGCTTCGCCGAATGCCACCGCCTTGGCAGCAATGATATGCACCAGCGGTCCACCCTGCACACCGGGGAATAACTTGCGATCGATCTCTTTGGCATGTTCCTCCTTGCAAAGGATCAACCCCCCGCGTGGTCCACGCAAAGTTTTGTGCGTGGTAGTCGTTACGTAGTCAGCATGTGGGACAGGAGACGGATGCAGGCCCGCGGCGATCGGTCCTGCAATGTGAGCTATGTCCGCAAACATCCGGGCGCCGACACTGCGCGCAATCTCACCAATACGTTCAAAGTTGATGGTGCGCGGATAGGCGGAGGCGCCACAGACAAGCAATTTCGGGCGATGCTGCTCAGCGATTTTCTGCAGCTCATCGTAGTCGATTTGTTCAGTTTCCTTGGCGACACCATAGTCGGCAACCTTGTAACTAAGGCCAGAAAAGTTCATCGGATGGCCATGAGTTAAGTGACCACCGTGCGAAAGGTTCATCCCCAGGATCTGATCGCCATACTGAATCGCGGCCAGGTAGACAGACATGTTTGCCTGGGCGCCACTGTGAGGTTGCACGTTGGCATGATCCGCGCCAAACAGTTCCTTGGCGCGGTCGATTGCCGTCTGCTCAACCACGTCGGTCCATTCACATCCGCCGTAGTAACGTTTTCCGGGATAGCCTTCAGCATACTTGTTGGTGAATACAGAACCTGCCGCTTCCAGGACGGCCTCACTGACAAAATTTTCCGACGCTATTAACTCCAGTCCATCCGCTTGGCGGGCGACTTCGTTGTTGATGGCGTCGGCAATCACCGGGTCAACTTCAGCTAAGGGTGCGTTACGGGAATCGGTCATTGGGGATCCTCAGTTTTCGATCTTTGGACTTTGTACTTCCTACTTGGTTGGTCCTATTTAGTCTCGAGTGCGCTGATCTTGGCGACGCGGGTGGCGTGGCGGCCGCCGGCGAACTCGGTACTGAACCAGGCTTTCACAATTTTTGGAATATCGTCAGGCGGCGTGGTACGAGCGCCAATTGCCAGCACGTTGGCATCGTTATGTTCCCTCGCGAGTCGCGCAACCTCTTCCGACCAGGCAACTGCTGCCCGCACACCTGGGACTTTGTTCGCGGTGATCGCCATCCCGGTTCCCGAACCGCACACCAACAGCCCTTGCTCAACCCGGCCGTGCGCAACTTCTTCGGCAACCTTGCGGGCGTAATCAGGGTAGTCAACGGACTCTTCGGAGACTGTTCCCAGGTCTTCGAACTCGACGCCGATTTCGTCCAACACGGATTTCAGACGTTCCTTCTCTTCGTATCCGGCGTGATCACTTGCCAGTGCAATTTTCATTTTCGCAAGCCTTCGGGAAGTAATGTTATGAAGTTTGGCGATGGTACATCAGGGAATTCTCCGCAGCAAATTAGGGCTGTTGATATTTGTCTTTGGCCATTGGTCTTTGGTCGTTGTCTTGAGACGCGGTTTTCAAAATCAAGTTTGAGGATCGGCACAATGTCAGGCTCGGGTAGGAGCCAAATGTTTATAGCGCCAGTGCGAATTTACGATTGCACTCCTTTAGGAGTGGGATGTTCGTCGGCCTGAGGAGAATTCGAACATTTGTCTCGAGGCACTAAATTTTGCGTAGATCGTCAAACATGGCACTCCCAAGGGAGTGCAAACTCGTTTTGGAGTCGAAGCTATAAACATGTGGCTCCGCTTGAGCCAGGACGGTTGTTACAACTGCATTATTCAGCGGCTGAGCGTTAACGGAAATAGGTCTGGCTCTTTGAGATCTGAGATTTTAGGATCTGATATCTCAAGTCTTAGCAGAACACAAGAACCAAGCCTTAAGGCCACAGACCGAAGACCAAAGTTGGTCGTTTGCGTTCGTTACCGCTGCTGGGCGAGAATGTCAGGAACTTTTTTCAACGTCACTTTAACGAGTCAACGTCTATGCGCTGGTCACAATATTTTATCCCCACGCTGCGCGAGGACCCGGCCGACGCCGAGGTCATCTCGCACAAACTACTCCTCCGTGCCGGAGTCATTCGCCAGTTGTCCGCAGGTATCTATTCCTACCTGCCGCTGGGTCAACGAATCGCGTTGAAAGTCATGCAGATTCTGCGTGAAGAGATGAACGCTATCGGTGGCCAGGAGTTTTACCTGCCCGCACTACATCCAGCCGAGCTGTGGCAAGAGTCCGGGCGCTGGTACGCAATCGGCGACGACATGTTTCGCTTGAAGGATCGTAAAGGCGGAGACATGGTCCTGGGAATGACGCATGAAGAGGTGTTCACCTCCATCGCGCGCAATGAAGTGCGTTCTTACAAGCAACTGCCGCAGGTCTGGTACCAGATCCAAACCAAGTTTCGTGATGAAGCACGACCCAAGTCTGGCTTGATGCGACTACGCACCTTCATCATGAAAGATGCCTACACGTTCGACATTGACCGAGCGGGCCTGGACAAATCTTTTAACGACCAACGCGAGGCATACAAACGCATCTTCGCCCGTTGCGGCATTCAGTTCCTGATTGTCGAAGCCTCTTCCGGAGCGATGGGCGGTTCGGAGTCAAACGAGTTTATGGCCAAGACTCCGGCCGGCGAAGATCTAATTGCCAACTGCAATCACTGTGGCTATGCGGCAAATCTCGAGAAAGCATCTTCGCGTGTCGCGGCTATTACTGACGAACCGGGACCGGCTGCGCCGGAAGAGTTTCCCACTCCAGGCGTCAGAACGATCGAAGACCTGACCACCTTTCCCGGCGGCGCCGAGGCTTCGCGGCAAATCAAGTCGCTAGTCTTCATCGCCACGATCGACGGCAATCCGCGTCCTGTTCTGGTACTCATTCGTGGCGATCATCAATTGCACGAAACAAAACTCGCGGACAACTTGCACGCCACGGCAGTACGACCCGCCCATCCCGAGGAAATAAGAGATCTGTTAGGTGCGAGCGCCGGTAGTCTTGGCGGCGTGGGCGCCAAGGCAAAAGCCCGCGCTTCAAATCAGGAACTCCG
>DATFRK010000555.1:0-11350 GCA_035263325.1 Pyrinomonadaceae bacterium
TCGACAGTTTCCTCGACACTTGTTTCAGACACTTCAATCTTTTGAAAGCGACGGGCCAGGGCGCGGTCCCTCTCAAATGAAGCCTTGTATTCGCCGTAGGTCGTCGAACCAATGCAGCGTAGCTCACCGGAAGCCAACGCCGGCTTGAGAATGTTGGACGCATCCATCGAGCCGCCACTGACCGCGCCAGCCCCGACAATCGTATGTATTTCGTCAACGAACAAGATTGAACCAGGAATTTTCTGCAGTGCAGTAATCACACCCTTGAAGCGCTTCTCAAACTCACCACGATACTTTGTGCCGGCCAGCACTGCTCCCATATCGAGGGCGTAGATCTTTGCTGACTGCAACACCTCAGGCACTTCGCCCAGGTGAATTTTCAACGCCAGGCCTTCGGCGATAGCCGTCTTGCCGACACCTGGTTCGCCCACGTAAACCGGATTGTTCTTTCGCCGCCGGCAAAGAATCTGAATCGTGCGTTGTAGTTCAGGCGCTCGTCCGATCAATGGATCAATCTGACCGGCAGCAGCGCGTTCGTTCAGGTTCACGGTAAAGGCCTGCAACGGATCTCTACTGGGACGACCGCGGTCATCATCTACTTCCTGGCCCACTTCTTCCGGATCAGAGGCAGGCTCTTCATCAAGCTTTGAGATTCCGTGTGATATGTAATTGAGCACCGCCAGCCGCGTGACTCCCTGGCGTTGCAGCAGGTAGACGGCCTGTGAGCCTTCGGCATGAAACAAGGCTGCCAGGAGATCACCACTGGTGACTTCCTTTTGCTGACTTGCTTCACTCTGCAGAATTGCGTACTGGAAGATGCGCCGGAACATGATTGTTTGCTCTGGCATGCTGGCTTGTTCGCTCTGAAACTGCTCCTGGTGTTCCGCGAAGAATTCTTCCAGTTCCTTTGCCAGGACCTCGAGGTTGGCGCCGCAATGATAGAGAGCGTCGCTCGCAGTTCGATCTCGCAACAAAGCAAAGAGCAGGTGTTCCAGTGTGACGTAAGCATGCTGCCGCTTGATGGCCTCATCAACGGCGGCCGCCAGGGTGTTCTCAAGTTCTTTAGTAATCGTTGCCACTTCTATTCGTTTCCTCGTTCTGAAGACGCCTCATCATCCATTGCTTCTTCCATCGTACAAAGAAGAGGAAACTCGTGCGCCCGGGCTATTGCGGTGACCTTTTCCACCTTCATTTCCGCAATCTCGTAAGTGTAGAGTCCGGCTACACCCACGCCTTCGTTATGAACTTTCAGCATAATGTGTATCGCATCGCTTTCCCCTCGTCCAAAAATACTTTGCAGGATAAAGACGACGAACTCCATTGAGGTGAAGTTGTCGTTGTGCAACAGCACTTTGTACAGGGGTGGACGGCGGAGCCGGGTCTCACTTTCGGCTTCCGTTGCGACTATTCCATCTTCTTCAAAATCGTCAATGGGCATGGTGATCAACCAGTTCAGGCGTCATGTCCCCGAACCGGCTGCTAGATTTTACAGTAACTGGATATTTTTAGTCAGAAGGATGAGGGAGGAAGGATGAAGGCGGAAGGACGATTCGGGACATCAACCCTCATCCTTCATCCTTTTAGATTAGGACTCTACTTCATCAACCAACAGCTCATCCTTGCGGGCGGCGCGACTTTCAACCCATTGGTAGACCATTGGCAAGATGACAATCTTTATCGGGCGCGTCACTAGTCCACCAACCACTACTATGGCCAGTGGCTTCTCAATCTCCGCCCCGGTGCCGGACGAAATGATGAACGGGATCAGACTGATACTGCCGATCAGTGCACTCAACAGTTCGGCGCGCAAACGAACAGTGGCGCCAGTGATCACCGCTTCGTTCAAATCCATGCCCAGGTTGCGCAGCTTGTTGATGAATGACACCATCACCATTCCGTTTTGCACTGCGACGCCAAATACTGCAATGAATCCGACGATCGCCGGCACACTCAAAGGAAACCCGGAAATCAGCAGGAACATCGTGCTGCCGACAAGCGCAATGGGGATGTTGACGATGATCGTCAGCGTATTGCGCAACGAGTTGAAGCACGAATAGATCAACACGAAGACCAACAGCAGCGAGATCGGAATCGCAATCAAAAGACGACGCACGGCCTTCTGCTGGTTTTCGAATTGGCCGCCCCAGGTGATGAAGTAACCGGGCGGCATCTTTACCTGCGCGGCCACATTCGACTGCGCGTCGTGAACAAAACTGCCGATATCCCGACCCTTCACATTGCACATCACCACCACGCGTCGCAGGGAATTCTCGCGACTGATAACTGAGTCACCACTGGAAAGACGAAATGTCGCCAACTGACCCAGTGGGATGCGGCCGCCGATCGGTGCAGCCACCAGGACGTCGTTCAACTTTTCCACTTGATTGCGGTAGTCCTCTTGTAAGCGAACAAAGATCGCAAAGCGACGCTGACCCTCCAACACATCGGTCGCTTCGTCACCGCCAATAGCAATCTTGGCAACCTCCAGGACGTCGGCGATGTTCAGACCGTAACGTGCAATCTTGTCGCGATCGAGGTCGATCTCCAGGTGTTCTTCACCGGCCACTTGTTCCACTGCCAGATCTTCAACCCCGCGGACGTGCGACATGGCCTCGCGCACCTGGTCACCAATCTGCCGCAAGGTGCCCTGGTCTTCACCGAAAATCTTGACGGCGATTTGCGCGTTAATGCCTGAGATCAGTTCATCATTGCGAGTTTGAATGACCTGGGAAAAGTTGAACTGCACCCCAGGAAAACCCTCAACCCGTCGCCGCATGGCGTCAACCAGGTCATCCTTGGTCTTCGCAGTTGTCCACTGTTTTTTCGGTTTGAGGCGCACATATATTTCGTCGTTACTGACACTCTCCGGGTCGCCACCTAACTCCGCTCGACCGATCTTGGCGACGACCGTTTCCACTTCCGGAAACTCCTTCAGCGTCTTCTCAATTTGGGTGGAAATTTCCACGGCCCGCTCCAGGGAGATGCTGGCCGGCATCGTCGCCCGCACCAGCATGTTACCTTCGTCGATAGTCGGTAGAAACTCACTGCCAAGAATGTAGACATCCGCGACACTCCAAACGATCAACCCGGCCGCGATGGCGAGTGCGATATAGCGGTGGGCGATGGCCCACTTGAGCACGGGCACATAGATTCGCTTGAAGAAGTTGATGATGGGATTGGGACGAACCTCGCCATGCTTAAGTCGCAGCCATAACGCGCAAAGCATCGGCGCGATGCAAAGGGCCATCAGCATCGAGCCAATCATCGAAAAGGTGACCGCGTAGGCCAGCGGCTTGAACAACTTCCCTTCGATGCCTTGCAGCGTAAACACCGGCAGAAACACAGCGATCACAATCAGGATGGCAAAAAACATTGGCCGCCCGATCTCCTGGGCCGCAACCAGGATCGCTCCCTGCATCGAGTGCTCGCGGTGTTCTTCAAGGTGGCGATACACGTTCTCCACCATCACCACCGTAGCGTCAACCATCATGCCGATACTGATGGCCAGGCCGCCCAATGACGTGAGGTTTGCCGACAGGCCCTCGTACCACATGAGGATGAAAGCCACGAGCATACAGAAAGGAATCGCGGCGGAGGTGATCAGTGAGCTACGGAAGTCGCCCAGTAACAAAAGCAAGATCACCAACACGAGCAACTCACCCTCGATGAGCGACTCGACTACGGTATGCACACTGTTATCAACCAACTCGGCCTGATCGTAAAAATCGACAATGCTGACGCCTTTTGGAAGCGCCTTGTTGATCTCCGCCACCTTCTCCTTGACGCGTTCGATGACCTGCTTGGTGTTTTCATTAATGCGCTTGAGAACAATTCCCGTAACGACTTCGCCTTTGCCGTCCTTAGTTACGGCACCCTGCCGGATCTCGTTGCCAATTTCCACCCTGGCCACATCACCAACACGAATCGGTGTGCCGTTGCGTGAATCGAGCACGATGTTCTTGATGTCTTCAATGTCTTTGACCAGGCCGAGGCCGCGCACCACGTACTGTTCGTCGCCATGTTCAATGAAATTCGCGCCCGTGTTTTGATTGTTCGCCTGGACAGCGTCAAAGAGCGCTTTTAAGGTGATGTTGTAGTTGACCAGGGCCTGTTGATCGACAATCACCTGGTACTGCTTGACGTCGCCGCCAAAACTCAAGACATCAGCGACTCCGGGTACTGTACGCAGCTGCAGTTTCACCACCCAGTCCTGGATGGTTCGCAGTTCCTGGTTACTGACTCCGTTCCCCACAATCTGATAGAGATAGATCTGGCCCGTACCAGTGGTGATCGGGCCCATCGTCGGTTCGAAACCTGAAGGGATGTGATCTTTAGCTGAGGCAAGCCGCTCAAAGACCTGCTGGCGCGCAAAGTAAATATCTGTATCGTCGCTGAAGAAGACCGTAACTACTGACAAACCAAACTTGGATTCAGACTCGACTCGCACCACTCCCGAAATACCGTTCATTTCATTCTCGATCGGGAAGGTGATGAGTTGTTCAACCTCCTGTGGCGCCAGGCCTTCCGCTTCAGTGTCGATCTCAACTTGCACGGGCGTGACGTCGGGAAAGGCGTCCACGTTCAGACGATTGAGGGCCAGGATGCCACCCGCCACAATCAGCATTGACACGACCGCTACGAGCAATCGTTCACGATAGAAGAAGGCAATGAAATTATCAGTCATGGTCTATTGCTCAGGCCTGCTCTGCTGCAGTAAGAGGTAATTCCCTTTGACGACCACCTTATCGCCGGCCGCGAGACCATTGATGATTTCCACTTGATCGTTTCCTTTTATGCCGGCGGTTACTTCTCGTTTCTTGTAGCCGCCGTTTTCCGCTACAAAGACAACACTCTTTCCGCCGTCTTCCAACACCGCCGATTGCGGCACCGAGATAGCGTTGCGATTTAGATCGGTGACGATCTCGACGTTGGCAAACATGTCAGGTTTGAGTCTGCCGTCAGCGTTTGGTACTTCGGTGCGCACTTTTACTGTTCGTGTATCTGGATCAACCACGCTGTTGACCAGGATGACTCTGCCGGTGAAGGTCGCGCCCGGAAACGCCGGCACAGTCAACTTCACTTGCTGCCCGTAGCGCACGCGCTCGAGATCTTTTTCAAATACGTTGGCATCAATCCAGACTCGGGAAATGTCGATGATCTTGAAGAGGTTCGCATCACTGCCAACAGTGGCGCCGATGGTTGCATTTCGTTCGACGACAATGCCGTCGATGGGCGAGTTGAGCGAGAAGACCGCGCCTAACTCGGGCTTGTTGGCTAGCGAATCAATCGTGGCATCCTTTATTCCAAGTATCAGCAAATGACGCCGAGCTGCGGTGAGCGCGGCCTTGGTGCCGGCGATTGAACTTTCCTGGTTGGCCTTGGCCACTTCCAGGTCATGCTCGGCAGCCTGCAGGTTCTTTCCGGGCGCGATTGTTTTCTCGAAGAGCATCTTGGTGCGGTCGTAAGTCTCCTGGGCGAGTTTGACCTCTGCCGCGGAGCTGCGCTTGGCGTTCTCATGATCAGCCAGTGCCTTGAGGTAATCCGACTCAGCCTGATCGATGTCCGGCGATTCAAGGTCGGCCAATTTCTGCCCCTTCTTCACCCGGCTGCCCTGGCCCGCGTAAAGGCGCACCAGTCGGCCCTCGTTCACGGGGCCAATAACGGCCAGCTGGTTTTCCGGTACTGCAATCTTGCCGGTGGCCGTAATCATTCCGGCGATGGATTGGGGGCTGACAATCTGCGTTTCGATCGCCCGGTCTGCAGGTGACGAGGGCGAAGGGCTGCCTTGTGCGGTTGCGGTGGTCGCTGGGGGAGCAGCTGATTTGCCACAACCAACGGCCAGTCCGGCAAAGACCACTAAGAGTGCAGCCAACTTTGTTCGTTCATACATGAGTTAACAATCCTTTCCTTTGGAGTGCGGCGATTTGTCGCCGCTTTGTGATCGCATCTTTTCAGCGTCGCCTCATCACAAAGCGGTGACGAGTCACCGCACTCCAAAGCTACTTTTGCAACGGCGTTGCGGTCGCTAGTTCGAGATCGAGCAGCGACATCTCATAGTCAAAAAGCGTCTGGTAATAACTTGCGAGCGTGTCGCGACGCGTGCGGATCGCATCAAGCAAATCGAGCGTCGAACTCTCGCCCGCTTTTAAAGCCACTTCAGTCAAGTTCTGAATGTCGTCAACCTTGGACAACACTCCGGTGCGATAAAGCTCCACCCGCCGCTTCTGCAGATCGAAGGCGACCAGCGCTTTGTCGACATCACTGAGCACCTGGTTTGTCAGCAGTTGCTGCTGGTTTTGCGCTTTCTGTTTTTCGATCAGGGCCTTGGCCCGTTCACCCTGGTTGCGGTCGTGAATTGGTAAATCGATCCCTACGCTAAAGAAGAGACTGTTGGTGGCGGAGGGTACTTGCTCGATGCCCGCGCCAAGGGTGAGATCGGGAATGCGTTGCGCGTTCTGTAGACGGATGGACGAGTCGGCGGCCTTTTCACTCAGCTTCGCAACTTTCAAATCCGGGCGCGCGGCCAATGACTTATCGCGCAAATCGGCTAGTGAAAAGTCGTAGGGCTGGTAGTCGAGTGTCCCTAAGGGATCAACCTCCATTGCCCGGTAGTCACCACCTAGCGTGACTCGAAGATCGCGGAGGGCGACCTCATAGTCTCGCTGTGAGTTCGCCACGTCAGTGTCGAACTTCAACTTTTCGACCTCGAGCCGCTTCAAATCGAGCCCGGAGATCTCACCTGATTGCACGAGTTCGGCTGTGTGCTTAATTATTTCATCGAAGGTCTTCTGATTTTCCTGGGCTAACTTGAACAACGAGTTGGTCAGAAGCACGTTGTAAAACTTTCTCTTCAGATCGTTGGTGAGCTGCCACACGGCCATTTCAAACTGGCCGCGAGCTACATCGGCGTTCGCATTGGCCGAATCAATTCGCTTGCCGCGCTTGCCCCCCAATTCAAAGGTCTGTGCGATCCCGTAGTCGTAGGTCTGCTCCTTTATTACTGGACCACTAAAATTCAGCGGCAGGTCTGACGAAGCGAAGCTGAATGATGGGTTCGGTCGCAAGCGGGCGGTAATTTTTTCAGCGTCAGCGGTATCGATGTCGTAGCGCGCGGCGAGCAACTGCAGATTTCGTTGCAAAAAGATCTGCACCGCATCGTCCAGAGTTATGGATCTTCTTCCCAATACTGTCGGTGTTTGTTGGCTTTGACTCTGGAGCGTGGCATTGATGTCGATTCGTTTTAACGGTTCGGGGTGCCTGTCTTGCGCCCCGACTCGAGGAACAACTGCTGATAGCAAGAACAAAACGGCCAGCACCTGGGAGCGCGGGCGACCCGCCCGCGTTGGCCCAAAGCTAAACAGGGAACTAATGCGGGCGGGCCGCCCGCGCTCCCAAACGCACTGATACATTCCTCCACCTCGCATTCATCGAGTTTTCAAAATTGCTGTTTACCAGCAGGGCAAAGCATGCGCCCGGCTAGTTAAAAGCAACTTGGCAGGCAAGGCCCGCCCCCTGCTGACTCTTCAGGAACCTTATGAATTAGGACCAGGAAAACCGATGAGGAGTGCTCACCGGACCAGGCTAGGAAAGAGGAGGCGCGCGACCTAATCGCGGCGTAATTGAAGTTGAGTGATAGGTAACTGTGTATGCAGGAACGAAAACAATCTCGGACAGCGACGTGCGGGCGAAGGACGTAGCGTGGACAAAGCCGTCGAATAGCTGCCGCTGCAGCTGGCACATCGAGCATTCACGATGAATCGACTTACCATCTTCTGCGGCTCGTGACTGGCTGCCATCAGTAAAGGCAGCGACTAGATTCGCCTTTGCCGGGCGAACCTGCCCGTGATTATGGACTGTCCCCACGAGTGCTCCATAAGCAACTATTAGAAGCAACACGTGAGCCAGCGCCGCCCGATAATTACGGCGTTTGAGAATCGACAGCAGTTTGGTTTTGACCTTCACTCTCGGACGATGACCTGGGGTTGGCAGCTATCTTAGTAGAACGTTCGGCTTTAGGCTACCTCGCAAGGGGGTCAGACGACGTTTTTGGTCCTGTTCCACCAGGCCCCGCCCCCGGCTATCCGGAGTGGTGAGTAGCCCGAAAATCTATCGTCGGCTGTAGCGTGTTCGGCGCATTGCGGATAAGATGGGCGAGCCCAGTCTGCCTGGTAGCTTTTCTTTATTCGTTTTTCTCGCGAACAAATTCGCCCAATGACCCAGCTCTTGGGGACTGAACTGGTCAACTGCATAGCCATCCACAGATTACGCAGATGCACGCTTAGGCTAGCGAAGGTTCTGAATCTGTGCCGTCTATAAACAACTGACGATGTCTCTTTCACCAGACACTAAATTCGGGCACTACACAATCATTTGCCAAATCGGGTCTGGTGGAATGGGCGAAGTCTACCTGGCGCAGGATACAAAACTCGATCGCAAAGTAGCGATTAAGTTTCTGAGCAAAGAGTTCAGTAAAGACTCTGACAAGCTAAAACGATTTATTCAGGAAGCTAAGTCGGCTTCGGCGCTCAATCACCCCAACATTCTGACGGTTTACGAAATTGGCGAAGTAGACAGTCAGAATTACATCGCCACGGAGTTAATCGAGGGGCAAACACTGCGCGACCTGCTCAAGCAGAAAGAACTACTTTCTTTAAATGAGATCTTGAAGTTCAGCGAGCAAGTTGCCGAAGCACTGTCGGCTGCACATACCGCGGGAATTATTCATCGCGACATCAAGCCCGAAAACATCATGATCCGGAAAGATGGTTACGCCAAGGTGCTGGATTTTGGCCTGGCGAAACTAACAGAAGCGGCAGCGACCGGATCGGATGTCAACCCGGAAGCGCCCACACGTTTTCAGGTAAACACAAATCCTGGAGTCGTGATGGGGACGGTCTTTTACATGTCGCCGGAGCAGGCGCGTGGCTATTCGGTTGATGCCCGAACCGACATCTGGAGCATGGGGGTGGTGCTCTATGAAATGATTGGCCACCGAGTTCCCTTCTCCGGCGAGACCGTCAATCACACCGTGGTCGCAATCCTGGAAAAAGAACCGACCGCACTTGAGAACGTGCCGCCTGAGTTGCAGCGAATAGTTCGCAAGGCAATGACCAAAGACGTCGAGATGCGCTACCAATCGGCGCGTGACTTATTGATCGATTTGAAGAACTTACGGCGCGATCTCGACATTAAGGGCGAAATCGAACGGACGGTGGGGAGCAATCGAGAGACATCAGCGTCCAGAGATGAAAACGAAACGCGTGCCCTGGCACTCAACGCTGCCGGAGTCACCCGGAGTGGACCATCGACTCCCACCCAAAGTCCGAAGTCTGCTTCGAGTCTCGAGTACGCAGTCAACCAGGCAAAGAGTCACAAACTTGCCGCCGCGCTCGCTGCTCTTGTGTTAATGGGAGTACTCACAACTGTCGGCTACTTTGCCTTTGCCTCCCGCCGAGAAAATGGTAATGGCAGCGGACGGATAAACTCGATCGCCGTGATGCCCTTCGTCAACGCCAGTGGCAAAGCGGACGCCGAATATCTCTCCGACGGACTCACTGACTCACTGATCTTTCGCTTTTCGCAACTGCCGAATGTGAAGGTAAGTCCCACGAGTTCCGTGATGCGCTTTAAGGGCACTGGGAAGGACGTAGCCGATGTCGCGAAGGAGTTGGAGGTAGACGCCGTACTGACTGGTCGACTGATGCAGGTCGGCGACGATTTGAGCATCAGCGTCCAACTCATCGATGCACGCACCCAGAAACTGGTCTGGGCCGAACAGTACGATCGTAAACTCGCCGATCTGTTGGCAACGCAGCGCGAGATCGCCACCACGCTCACGCAAAAGATGGAGCTGCGCCTCGTGGGAGATGAACGGGCCATCACAAAAAAATACACGAGTAGCAATGAGGCCTATCAGCTCTATCTAAAAGGTCGCTATCACTGGTCGCGGCGAACGAAAGATGACCTGCTTAAAGCCATCGACAGCTACAAGCAGGCGATTGCACTCGATCCGAATTTTGCGCTTGCCTATGCAGCCACGGCCGAGGCATATAACTCGATGGGTAAGAACCCGGATGTACCGCCCAGGGATTGCATTCCCCTGGCAAAGGCGGCGGCAACCCGGGCCCTGGAACTCGACCCAGTGCTTCCGGAGGCCCATTCGGCCCTGGCCGATTCACTCGCGCTCTATGACTGGGATTGGACCGCCTCCGAAAGTCACTTCAAGAAGGCGCTCGAACTGGACCCCAACATTTCTTACACCCACGTCGCCTACGGTCTGGCCTATCTTACGGCCGTTGGCAAAGCAGACGCAGTAGTAGCAGAGTTGGAGCGAGCGGTGGCCTTGGAACCATTGTCGATGATTAACAACTCGGTGCTGGTGGGCGCTTATATTTATGCCCACAAGAATGACAAGGCACTTATCCAGGCGCGCAGTACCTTTGATCTCGATCCAACTTTTCCGCTCGCTCGTCATTGGCTCGGTTTCGCCCTGATCGCGAACGGAAAGTATGACGACGCCATCTCTGTGGGCCGGCAAGTGGCCCCAGATTCCCCCTTTGGCTGGATGTCGGTAGTCGTGGTGGCGCACGCTTATGCCAAACAGGGCAAAAGAACCGAGGCAGAGCAGCAGATCTCTTTACTCCGGGATCTGGGGAAGACCCGCTACGTGAGGCCTTACTATCTCGCGTCCATCTATGCCGCATTGGGCGACAAGGACAAAGCATTTGCCGAACTTGAACGATCGTTCCTGGAAAGAGATTGCTACCTCGGGCGTATCTCAGTCGATCCGTTCATGGATCCACTGCGCGACGATCCGCGCTTCAAAAGTCTGCTTAAGAGAATGAACCTTTCCGCTGAAAGCCAATGAAACGTTGTCCCACCTGCAATCGGGTTGAGAATGACGACGCGCTCGCGTTCTGTCGCGTCGACGGTGCCCCGCTGGTTAGTGATTCGGGATCGATTGGCAATGAGGCTGGCACTGCCCGCCTTGGACCACGAACGGAGCCCGACGAACTTCATACCAGCATCCTCCAGCACAGGACCGAGCCAGATATCCGACGCGCCACGGGTCCCACAACGGCCCTTCCGATGGCGAACGACACAACCAAAAAGTTGCGCGGAACCGCGCTCCGCAAGATTCTTATCGTGGCCGGCTTAGCTATCCTGCTGACGGTCATCGTCATTGTCGGTTATTCGATCGGCACAAAATATATTGCCTCAGGCAACAAAGGCATCGAGTCAGTTGCCGTTCTGCCCTTTGAGAACAAGAGCGGCAATGCTGATTCGGAGTATTTGTCGGATGGGCTGTCCGAATCACTCATCTATCGACTCTCGCAATTGCCAAACCTCA
>DATFRK010000556.1:0-4206 GCA_035263325.1 Pyrinomonadaceae bacterium
ACCCATAACCGGCTCGAGTTCGTTGAGCGGATCCGAGTACTCGCGATCACGCAAGATCATCTGCTCGTCCGCCGGTGCGGGATAACCGATGCGCAAGCGAAGCATGAACCGATCGAGTTGCGATTCGGGAAGTGGATAAGTGCCGTGGTGCTCAATCGGATTCTGGGTCGCCAGGACAATGAATGGCGTGGGTAGATTGTGAGTGATTCCTTCAACCGTCACGTGCCTTTCAGCCATCGCTTCAAGGAGCGCAGATTGGGTCTTCGGTGTAGTCCGGTTGATCTCGTCCGCCAACACAACGTTGGCAAACACCGGCCCAGGTTTCCACTCGAAAACGCCGCTGTGCTGGTTGTAAACCGAGAGTCCAATGACGTCGGAAGGCAACAAGTCTGAAGTAAATTGGATGCGTTGGAAGGTGCAGTGAAGGGCCCTGGCTAAGGCATGAGCAAGGGTTGTCTTGCCTACTCCGGGAACATCTTCAACCAGGAGGTGGCCGCCCGCGATCAGCGTGACAATTGCCAGCCGGATCGCTTCCGGCTTTCCTTTTATTACAGTCTCGACGGCGCTTTGCAGTCGCTCAATCTGCTCAACAGCTCTGGCGGCGGCAACTTGTTCTCCGTTGATGGTCTCGAGATTCCGCATTGATTCGTGGCTTTAACCCGGCAGCATTCTACATGTTAAGAGTACTGGTCGCACCTGAAAAGTTGGCTCAAACGGAAGTGGCAATAGGGAAAATACGGGCCTGAACGATTCAGGCGGCAACCATCCGTGCCGGTATGATCTTCTCAGGCTCCTGTAGTAGACTGACACGGCAGGCACTAATAGGGCCACCGAAGCAAAATCAGGAACTTCAGAGCGAAGCGCTTCGTGTAAGGGCTAGGAGGAACTATGAAACCCCAGAACAACAATCACCGCAGTCAGCGCGGGTTCTCACTCATCGAATTGATGATCGTGATCGCAATCATTGGGATTCTGATCGCAGTTGGTGTCACCGGTTATAAGGCAGCGATCAAAGCGGCGAATGAAGCGGCGGCAGTGAAGAGTTTACGATCGATCGCTGAACAACAAATGTTGTATTTCAACGCTCATCAGCGCAGTAGCTTCGGTACCTTCGAAGAAATGCGAAAAGAAAACCTGCTTGACGAGCGTTACGACGGCACGACTCCGGTGGTGGAAGGCTACGTCTTCACCATGAAGGTGATCCAGCGCTCCACGAATCAACAAGCCGGCTATACGGTCAATGCAGATCCGCAGGTTTCTGAGGGAGTAAGCGCGACGGGTAAGAATCACTATTACGTCGATTCCGATACCAATACGATTCACGTTAACGCAACCCAACCTGCAACCGTCGCGGATCCGCCAATCGGCAAGTAACAAACAAAATTCGCTAACTGGAAAAACGCCAGCTTGGCCATGAGCCTGCTGGCGTTTTTTGTATCGAGAGAGCCCAACCTGGTTCTCACCCAGGAATACCACCAACGGCAGTTGGTGGATCGTTCAAGTCCTTTCTAGAAAGGAGCCGTCCAAACTTTACTGCGCCAATTGCGAAACTGAACTCGCGAGAATTTCTTTCGCGGTCGGCGCAGTTATCGGGTTGCTGTTTCGTTGGTAGCAGGGACCTGAACAATCCACCAACTGCTGTTGGTGGTATTCAATCAGCATATTGGCTATCGTTCGGAACTTTCGGCGCCTTGGTCCGAATAGTGTAAGATTGAGATTCCCCCCATAACCCCTCGAGTGCAACTCAATCACCACTGAGAGGAACACACTTATGTCGCAGCGCATCCTCGGAATGATCATTGTGTCGTGCGCCTTGGTATTCACCGCCAGAACTCCGGCAAGCAACTCAACGCAAACGAATCCGAAAATAGTCAAAGAGGTCCGACACGAACTAGTGACCTTGCCTTACTACGGAGTTTTCGATTGGCTAGAGTTCGACGTGCAACCTAACAACACTGTCGTCCTGCGCGGGCAAGTCGTACGGCCCACCACAAAGTCAGACGCAGAAGGGCGAGTAAAACACATTGATAACGTGTCGCGGGTGATCAATAACATCGAAGTGCTCCCACTTTCACCTTCTGACGACCGTTTGCGTCTCGCTGTGTACCGTACTCTCTACGGCTCCGGCTCACCATTGTTTCGCTATGCCAATCAGGCGGTGCCGTCGATTCACATCATCCTTAAAAGAGGGCGCGCTACGCTCAAGGGAGTCGTCGACAATAAAGGAGACGCGAACCTCGCTTACATCAGGGCTCGCGGCGTTCCTGGTCTGTTTGAGGTGAAGAGCGAATTGATCGTTCCCAGTGAAGCGAGTCGTTAACCCGGACTAAACAGGATGGCGGACAAGTTCAAAGACTACTACGAGGTACTTGGTCTCGGTCGCAGTGCAGCTACAGACGAGATCAAGACTGCTTACCGCAAACTAGCACGCAAATACCATCCGGACCTCAACCCGGGAGATAAAGCCGCTGAGGATCGTTTCAAAGAACTACAGCAAGCTTATGAAGTGTTGTCGGAGCCTGAAGACCGGAAACTCTACGATCAATACGGCGAGAATTGGCGCGCCGTGAAACAGGGAGCGGGAGTTCCCCCACCTGGTGGATCGGCACGGGATACCGCAGGCGGATCGGGAAGAGCGCAAAGTGGAATCAATTTTGATGAGTACGACTTTGGCTCATATGGCAGTGGGTTCGACATCTTCGAAGAGATGTTCGGTAGAACGGGACGAGGCAGAGGTTTTACTGAGCAACCGACTCGCGGTCGCGACGTCGAAGCGGAGTTGGAGTTATCGCTTGAAGAAGCTCATCGAGGCGGACGACGCACGTTGCAGATGCAGGTGGGCGAGGTTTGTCCGACTTGTGGTGGCACCGGGGTCGTGGCTGAGAACAAGATCTGCCCAACCTGTGGTGGCGCCGGCCAACTTTTGAAACCCAAAACCATCGAGGTCAACATTCCCATTGGCATGCGTCAGGGATCGATGATTCGCCTGGCGGGCCAGGGTGGACCGGGAGCTAATGGCACCAAGGCGGGCGACCTCTATCTGCACATCATTGTGCGACCGCATCCTACTTTCACTGTTCATGGAGACGACGTGGAGATCGAACTCCCGATTGCACCATGGGAAGGGGTACTCGGCGCCAATGTTGAAGCACCGACGATCGACGGCAAGGTAGAAGTAAAAGTTCCGGCCGGGGCGAAAAGCGGTCAACGATTGCGTCTGCGCGGCCAGGGATTGAACAAACGAAAAGGTGGCCGGGGCGACGAATTTGTGCGTTTGAAAGTCGTAACCCCGTCGGGTGTCAACGAGGCTGAGCGCAAGCTTTGGGAAGAGTTGCGAGCTGCATCCACCTTCAAGCCACGAGGCTAAGAATCATGTCGATGCCTGATTTTGATTTGGATGAACCATTGAGTTGTGCGGTCGTAGCTGAGTCGAGCGGTACCAGGCGTTCACTGGTGGTCCGCCTGGCTCGTCTCGGTTTGCTTGAGACATTAACTGATCAAATTGACGAGAGCGGCGAGCCATTCTTGCCGCGACGGAGCGTCATTCGGGTGCGACGGATGCGGCGATTGCATCACGACCTCGGCGTCAACTTCACTGGCGCCGCGGTGATTCTCGATTTGGTGGAACGGATAACGGCGCTTGATCGAGAGTTAAGTGAGTTGCGCGGCCACGTCGACGACGAGATGCTTGAATGAATGAGGTTCTTTTCGAGATTCTTTTCGAAATACCACCGGGCTTTAGCCAGTGGAGTTTCAGTTTCTACCCAGCACAGCAGTCCTTTTCCCAAAGATACCACTGGGCTTTAGCCAGTGGAGTTTCAATTTCAGCCTAACGAATCTCTCAAAGAAAACTCAGGCTGAAATTGAAGCTCCACTGGCTAAAGCCCAGTGGTATCTCAAAGGATTAGTTTGCGCGAATATGTAGGGTGAAGTTGAGACTCCACCGACAAAAAGTCGGTGGTATCCTAGAGTCAACCAGATCGCGCAACAGCTACTGCTTCTCGAGTTTCAAGGCCAACGAGTTCATGCAATAGCGCAACCCGGTCGGACGTGGACCATCATCAAACACGTGCCCCAGGTGTGAACCACAACGGTGGCACCTAACTTCGGTGCGCACCATCCCCAGGGTGTTATCCGTCGCCTCAATCACGTTCTTCGCGGAAATCGGCTGGTAAAAACTGGGCCACCCTGTACCCGACTCAAATT
>DATFRK010000557.1:0-6136 GCA_035263325.1 Pyrinomonadaceae bacterium
GGCAATGTAATAGGTGGTATCGAGCCCGACGAAATCACCGAGCGTGAAAGGGCCCATTGGATAACCGCAGCCCAACTTCATGGCGTTGTCGATGTCCACGATCGATCCGACTCCTTCTTCCAGGGCACGAATCGCGTCAAGCATGTACGGCACCAACAAACGGTTAACGATGAAGCCCGTCTTATCATTGGCCCGCACGGGCACTTTGCCAAGTTTCTTGCCGAATTCGACTGCCTGCTCGTATACCGCTTCGTCAGTAAGAATTGTTCGCACTACCTCCACCAACTTCATGAGCGGTACCGGATTGAAGAAATGCAGGCCGACGAAGCGTCGCTGTCGGTCGGCTGACGTTGCTGTCATCATTTCCGTAATGGATATGGATGAGGTGTTGGAGGCAAAGATCGTTTCCGGCTTGCAGGTTGCGTCCAACTGCTTGTAAGTGCTTCTTTTCTCGTCAAGGTTTTCGATAATCGCCTCGATCACGATGTCGCAGTCGGCCAGCGCTGCAAATGAGGTAGTGCCTGATAACCGGCCGCGAATCTCTTTTTGCTGGTCAGCAGTAATTGTCCCTTTCTCGGCAAACTTAGCTAATGATTTGTCGATTCCGGCAAAGCCTTTATTAATGAGCTCGTCTGAAACCTCTTTAACGATCGTCTCAAAGCCAGCGCTGGCAGCGACCTGCGCAATCCCGGAACCCATCAGTCCACAGCCCAAGACGCCTACCTTCTTGATTTCCATTTGTGCTTGTCTCCTCGATCGAGTTGCTGAATAAGTTTTCTCTTAATCCCACCCGGGCTTAGCGAGTCATTGTCCCGGATACGCGACCTTCGAACTCTTGACCCAGTTGTTGTAGTCATTGGTCCATACCGTCAGCTGATTCAACAGATCTTGCCTCGCCTTGAGTGCGGCAACCGCTCCAGTGTTGCCCGGTGAAGGAGAAGGCACCTGCGATCCGGCTTTCATCAATAGTTCCAATAGACGATGGCGCAACTCATCAGCCTTGGGATCCGGAGCGGGTGTAGCCTGCAGCTTCTGCAGCGACACCTGCAACATGCTCATGTCCTGATCGTAAATCACCGCCGACAGCGCCTCCTGGGCCTGGGTCATGGCCTCTCTATAGTTAAGAAGGTTTTGATTCTTGACGACAGTTCGCGCTACGGCTTGCTGGGCGGCAAGTCGACTAACCTGCCCGCCAACTTTGTAAAAGCTCAAGGCGACAAGCAGCAGGGCTGCCACTTGCAGCACCCGCCAAGCCACGGCGACGGTAGCTCCTTGCCCGGGACGCCGGTAGTGCACCAGCGTTCCCAGGGCCGCTCCAGCTACCAGGCCTCCCAGATGGGCCGCGTTATCGATAAACCCGCTGCCGAGAAATCCGATCGCCAGGTTGATCAGGATAACCGGCAACATACCGGTGCCAAACGCCCGTTTGAATCCTTCAGGCAGTTCGTGACGATACTTGATGCCAAATACAAAAAGTACGCCCACCAGGCCAAAGAGCGCACCTGAAGCCCCAGCTGAAACCACGTCTTCCGGCTTGAACAGAAAGCGGCCCACAAAAGTAGTGGCCAGGCTAGGTCTGACCGTCAAATAACTTCCCAGCACGCCGGCGATGCCAGTTACCACCCAGAAGACAACAAACTTCGCTGAACCGTACAACTTCTCAACGTATGGTCCAATGATCCAAAGACTGTACATGTTCACCAACAGGTGAAGCAGGTTGACGTGCACAAACATCGGCGATACAAAACGCCACCATTCGTGCCTGGCTGAGATTAGGAAGTTTTGCTTAGCGCCAAATGCCAGTAGTACAGACTCGGGAAACTCGTGCCACAAGACCGACTGATCCAGTCCCGTTGCCTGCCACATCAGCAGAAACACGAACAGATTCGCCACCAGTAACAGGATGGTAAATTTGTACGGGCGATTTAGAACGGCGCGCGCAAACTTGAGTGTTTCCCGATCAATAGGCGGGTTATTTTGTGGTAATGGTGCGGCCGCAGTAGGCGCTCCACAAATAGCGCATTTGCTCTCGCCGGCGCCGACAATTGCTCCACAACTACGGCACAATGTCGGCCGGCCGGGATTAGTTTGGTTGGACCCGCTTTCAGACAATACGCAGAGACTAACAAGCGTGATGCTCAACGTGCAAAGCATCACGCTCCGGAACGAGCCGCCTGACCTGACGTCGTTACGTCAAACAGCCCAACGGACTTACCAAAATCGACTTGCAGCAAACCATCAGAGACGACTACTACCGCATCGTTTCCAAGAGACTCACCAGATCGTCAGCGTGCTCCTCTTCCATCGCGAGGATTCCTTCCAGCATACGCCGCGAGGTTGGATCATCCGCACCGAAGTAGTTGATCATTTCCCGGTAGCTATCGATCGCAATCCGCTCTGCGACCAGGTTTTCCTTGATCATGTCGACAAGGTCGGTCCCTTCGACATACTCCGCATGACTCCGCGTCAACAATCCTTCCGGATTCAAATTCGGTTCACCTTTGAGCTGAACTATTCGCTGAGCAATCAGGTCAGCATGGCCCTGCTCTTCGTTGGCGTGCTGCAAGAATTCGGCCGCGACGCTTTCCGCATTGATTCCCGAGGCCATGAAATAGTGTCGTTTGTATCTGAGCACACAAACAATTTCCGTTGCCAAAGCCTCGTTTAAGATTTTGACTGCCGTTTCCCGATCGCCAGTGTACCCCGGCGTGACGGCGCCGTCTTGAATGTGTTTACGAGCCCGCTCACGCAAAGTCTTGATGTCAGTGAGAAATGGTTTATCAGCCACAGTGCTCACTCCTTATGAATTTATTTAGGGGAAGGACGATATTACTCGCAGGCTGGAGGGAGAGCAAGCGGCAGTTCTTGAGTTGTCCGGATCGTTATTCGGATTTCCGTTCGTTGTAGAGCGGGACAAAGGTGCGAGTGGTGTGTTCGGTAACACTGGGCACTGGTTCACCCAGGAATTCCGCTTGTGCAGGTTCCAGCTCCCTGGTGGTTTGATCCTTCAGTCGTCGTTGCTCTTTCGCTCCGGGAACTCGCCTATGACCAATCAGCTGCCAAATGAAGACGGCTTCAACCAGTAGCGTTAGCATAAAGATTGTGAGGCCAACCGCTAGCGCCAATCCAAGTGGGGCATTGAATTCTTCTTTCAACACCGCCATGAGACCAATAATGGAACCAATGCCGACGACGAAAACGCCTACGATGGCCCAGACGAGTGATTCTCCGGGGATTTTCGAGAGTCTCGTGTCAGGACTGACTAAAGACTCATTCAGTCGCGCTCCGCAGTGATTACAATAGGTGAGGCCCGGGCTTACCTGTCGTCCACAATTAGAGCAGTACATGTGTTTAGCGCCTCCGCCAATTTTATACGATCAACCAGAAGACGAGGTTCATCTTTGGAGCTACTCAGCTGTCAACTTGCCCTGGACCTTCAACTCGTTCGGGGCGTTCGCGTCGCTGATCACTTCAACTGGCGCTTGCCATACCAGGGTCTTTATCCGACAGGTACCGGTGTTGTCATCACGACAATAGAAGAGCGTCACTTTAACGTTAATAGTGGCGGAGCCGGCATCGATTGTCTGCAACGGTACATGTATTGGCAGTTGCAAATCCTTTGCGGTACGAGCGGAATCCTTGACGTCGATACTGATAGCCCTGTTGTTGTCGACCGAAACCGAATAACGCTGGGGAGCCGCGGGATTAAGATGATACCCGTGGGGCAAATCAACGTTAACGACGAGTGTGCTACCCGATTTTGCGCGCAGTTGTTGCGCAGCCGTTTTGATTTCTTCCAGGTTTGGTTCTGCAGCTGCCATTACAGCTTCGGTCGTCTTTGGAGGCATCAGGCCTTTTATGCGGAGCGTACTTGCCTCATGGGTTTTCAGATCTATTACCCGGATGGCCTGGTTGTTGGTATCAGCAATGTAAAGCTTGCCTGCCGCGGCGCTCAGCCCGCCTGGTTCGTAGAATGAGGGAGATGGTCCATCAGCCTGACCGGGCTTGCCAGTGCCGTAGAGCGTGCGTACTTTTTGCTTCGCTGGGTCAAGCTCCTTAATCTTGTGGTTGTAGGTATCGGCAATCAATACCTTGTCGCCAAGGTTCAGCAAACCGAGCGGGTGTTGCAGACGGACGTCATTGCCACTCGCGTCGACATCGCCAAAATCGAAAAGATCGCCGCCCACAAGCGTCTTAACCTGGCCACTGGCAAAATCGATGCGACGAATGATGTTCGCTTCGCTATCAGCCACATAGAGTGACTTACCGTCGCTGGCGATGCCGGAGGGCTGAGCAAATCCGGCCTGCGAAAGAGCACCATCGCGTCGCTCCTCTCTACCTGAACCGGCGTACACCGAGACTTCTTCATGGTCGAGATCCAGTTTCCAGATCTGATGCGGACCGGCCATGGCAATGTAAAGAGTTCTACCCACCACCTGAAGATCCCACGGCGAACTTAAGGCAGTAGTACGCGCCGGTCCGCCCTTGAGGTATTCCATCGCCTGGCTGCCAGTACCTGCTACCGTCTCAACCACCCGAGTCTTGAGATTGACGCGACGGATGAGGTGGTTTTCAGTATCAGCCACATACAAATTGTCGCCGTCGAGGGCCATCCCTTGCGGTCGGTAGAAACTCGCTTTATCAAAAGGACCATCGACCGCACCACGCTCACCAGTACCGATCGTGTCGTTAAGGGTGCCATCGAGTTTGGTGACGACGATGCGATTGTGATTTGAATCGGCAATGAAAAGACGATCACCGTTCGCGTCAGCCACGACCTTTCCAGGAAAGGCCAACGGCAGGTCGCCAACCCTGGCCCGCTCCAGTACCAACTTGAGCGGCTGTTCATTCAACTCACCGCGTTTACGCGCATCCTCAATTGTTTTGGCTATCGCCTGGTCCAGAGCTTCGTAGTTTCCTTCTCCCGAAAGTCCACCGATGATGTAGCCGGCCGGATCGATCAAAACGCGGGTGGGCCAGGCGCGAACGCCATAGCTTTGCCAGACCTTGAACTCGGAATCGTTGTAGACCGGATGTTCGATCTCGTAGCGCAGGATGATGCGGCGAATGTTTTCCGTGTCCTTTTCGTTCTGAAACTTGGCTGAATGAACGCCAATAACGACCAGCTCATTCGGGTACTTCGCTTCGAGTCGCTTCAGGTCGGGAATAATATGAATGCAGTTGATGCAGCCGTAGGTCCAAAAATCAAGCAACACCACCTTGCCTTTCAGGGCTGCCAAAGACAATTGCTTGTCGGTATTCAACCAGCCGCGCCCACCGGTAATTTCCGGGGCGCGCACCCGAGCTTGTTCTTGTCCAGACATCGACACACCTTTCTGCGGACTTCGGCTTCCGGCCGCGAAAAATGCAGCACCAACCATGAGTGAAATCGAAATAACGACAATGACTAGTGCAGGAAAATTCGGTTTACTCAAGTTGGCACCGAGTTTTGATCTTCTTCCAAAAACCAAAGACCAAAGGCCTTTCTTAATGTTGATGTGCCTCAATCTTGGTGTCGCCTGTTGCACCTGACTCAAGCAGCTGGTCGACGCGTTCGATCGCGCGTCTTAAGTGCGGTATGGTGATCGACCCACCTACCACCAGTGCGACGTTGAAGGCATCAAGGAATTCTTCCCGATTTATGCCGATACCCACACATTGTTTGATGTGATAGGTAATGCAATCGTCACAACGAAGTACGGTCGAAGCCACCAGGCCAAGTAGCTCCTTCGTTCGTTTGTCGAGGGCGCCGTCCTCGTAAGCCTGGGTATCCAGGGCGAAGAAGCGTTTAATCCCCAGGTGATTGCTCCCCAGGAGTTTTTCATTCATCGCCGAGCGATAACGATCAAATTCATCCATGCTCAATCTACCTTTCGCGTCGTCCGCGAGCTGGTGGACCAGTTAGTTTGTTTGGGAGTTCATTGTAACCTGCAGCGTTGGTAGACAAAAATCAGCAAGCACGGTGTCTTCAAATTGCGCAGTTGGGAAGGGTGGTAAGCGACTTGCCGACTCAATTTAGACTACCTTCAACTAAGCGCACCCCCCGCTAGTCTCTCAACAAACAAATATTCAGTTAGAAGATGCAACTTGCAACAGAGACTTGTGATTGGCAACATTAGCGGGGGTGCGCTTAGTT
>DATFRK010000558.1:0-7199 GCA_035263325.1 Pyrinomonadaceae bacterium
AAGGCGGCAGGATCGAGCCTGGGTTTGTGTTTGTGCTCGCCACACGTTAGCTACCTGAGAAGAACCCAAGACGCGGCACCCGAGTTAGCGGCCATTCGCGCTAACCTGCTGCAACTCGTGAACGAAGAACGGGAAGCAGCCAAGCAGCCTGCGCTTGCCCTTGATGAGTTCGCCGCCAAAGTGGCAGCCGCACACGCGCTAGATATGGCGACGGGAGAGTTTGTCAGTCATTGGGGCCGCGACGGTCTCAAGCCCTACCAGCGTTATTCCTTCGCTGGCGGCGTCCATGCTACCCAGGAGAACGTGTCCGCTGCCGACAACACCTGGTCCATGAGGACGAAGGATTTGTTACAAGACACTTCGTACCTACACATTCGTCTTTACAACGAGCAGCCGCCAAACGATGGACATCGACGAGCCATCCTTGCGCCACAACATACTCACGTCGGCTTCGGCGTGGCCATTGAGAAGTTACACCTAAGAATAGTGGAGCTGTTCGTCTCGCAGTACGTCGAGCTGAAGCAGATACCCCAGAAGGCCAAGCCGGGAGACTCGATAGACTTTACCGGCAGGCTCCTCAGGGCTAGTCATGTCCTGAATCAGATCGAAGTCTGTTATGAACCCCTGCCGAAAGCACCCGAACTGAGTTGGCTGCAAACGCCACGGTCCTACTCACTACCGGACGAGTCAATCGTTCTGGTGCCGAAGCTTCCGCCACCGTTCTCCTATGCTGACAGGCGCTCCGGCAGTATAGATTTAGATCCGAGTGGTCGTTTCAGCGTACCGATTCAGCTGTCCAAGGGACCGGGAATCTATACCGTAGTCTGCTGGGTGAAGCGAACGCGATCCGAAAAGGCATTTCCCGCAACTGAATTCTGTATTCGCGCCGAGTAGTCACTTCCTCAGGTGTCGTTGTCTCGACGCTTCGTAGAGTAGTATGCCCGCTGCCACTGACACGTTCAGACTTTCGACCGCGCCCTGCATCGGAATCTTCACCACCTGACTTGCCGCTGCGAGTTCGTCGCCAGTAAAACCAGTTGATTCCGGTCCGAGTATCAGGGCCGTCGGCCCGGTCCAATCGGCCTCGGTGTAGTTGGTGTCGGCAGTGGCGGCGGTGCAGACCGTGGAAATGAGAGCTTCTTTAGACCACTCAATGACCTCCGCATACTCCGGTCCAAGCCAAAGCGGCAAACGGAAGGCTGAGCCCATCGCACCACGCAGAGATTTGGGTAAAAAAGGATCTGACGTGTTGACAGTAGCAATCGCTCCGGTTGCCCCGGCGGCTTCGGCGCTCCGTAGGATTGCGCCGACGTTCACCGGGTTATTTATCCGGTGGAGCACTACCAGCAGGGGACTGTCAGATCGAGCTGCAGCTGTCAGTCGTTGTTGACTCGCTTCGGGCCGCGTCGCGAGCACGACTATTCCCTGGGGTGTTTTGGTGTACGAAATCGACTCGAGCAGCTTCTCACTAACAGAGCCTGATCGATCAGCAACTTTCTCGAGTGCGGCAATTACTTTGGCGGCTTTCTCTTTTCTGACAATCTCCTCGGAAAAGATCACGGCCTGAATCGAGAGTTTGGATTGCAACGCTTCTTCGCAGAGCCGCAAGCCCTCGACATAAATCAGATCATCGACCTTGCCATCGCGGACGGCACGAGCCTGGCGGAGCAGGGAATTGTCGCGGCTGGTTATTAACATTCGACTTCTGCCCAGATGGGCCAATGGTCAGAAACATTCAAAGGCCGAGCAACACCCCAACGGCTGATCTTTACAGCACGCGAAAAAATCCAATCTGCGTGAAGCCGGAGACCGGCGCCGCGCCAGGTTGGAGTACCGCTCGTGAATGGGGTCGTGAAGCCCCGCTGCTCCAGAAAATTGCGACTCTCAAGACACTTTTGTTTCGACAAGGTGTTGAAGTCGCCGAGGATAATTGTTGGACCAGTAACCGTGTCCGCCTGGTTGGCGATCACTTCAAGTTGTTCCAGCTGGCCTCCCGCAGCTGCGTGCGGATCAACATGGACGTTAAAGAGTCGTAACTTACCAGCGCCGAAAGGTATGTCGGCGGCAATCGCGAGTCGCGGCCGCCACGCGCATTCATGCCACGGCAAATCGATTCGGGTAACTTGCGTGAGTGGAACACGACTTAGCAAAGCGACTCCCGTATCACCTTGATCGTGCAGATCGATTGGTTCCTCAAAATCAAGCCACCACTGACGTACTTTTGGCTTTACACCGCGCGGTATTCCTGCCGCTGCATGCACCCAATTCATTTGCATCTGTTCTGCCAATTCGCGAGCAACATGATGTCCGCCGGTGCGTTGAGTTCTTTTGTCGGCCTCTTGCAGCGCGAGTATGTCTACCTGCGGCAAGAGACGGCCCGCGGAAAAGGCGTCTGCGGCCTGGGTGAGATGTTTGGCGACAACTTGAGGTCGATTGTCCACGTTGAGCAAGCCCACCTTGCGCAAGATGCCGCCGGAGATCAGGAAGGGGCCACGCGCGTAACGAATGTTGTATGATGCGATTATCAGATTGCTGCGTTGCGGTTGTGAGTCGAGGACTGGAGAAGACTCACCAAACTCAAGCTTTTCAGCATCGGTAAGCGGCGGGATCGCAGTGGCCATTGCCTCTATTCTTACGCGAAAGCCGGACTAATTTCAAAAGGGAAGAATCATAACCATGGCCCGCACTGTTTTAGCAATAGTCGATGACCTGTTCTTTGCCTCCAAGATACGAGCCACCGCCGAGGCGTTGGGCGTCACGATAACTTTCCCACGCAGCAAGGAGCTACTACTGCAAAAGGCGCGTGAGACGAGGCCTGATTTGGTCTTGATCGATCTACATCATCAGCGATTCGACCCAGTGGAAGCAGCGGCTAGTTTGAAAGCAGATGCTGAGTTGCAGGTCATACCATTGCTGGGCTTCTTTTCACATGTACAAACTGAACTTCATCGTCGCGCGCTCGAGGCAGGTGTGGACCAAGTCGTCCCTCGGTCTATCTTCTCCCGCGACCTGGCAACGATCTTGGGTGGCGATACTTAGTCTCAAGACACCCCCCACGCTTCAGTCGGTGGAGTTTCGGTTTCTACCTAGGCAACAAACCCTCCCTCTTCAAGAGACCACCGGGCTTTAGCCGGTGGAGTTTCAATTTCTACCTATAAGCGAAGCCACTCCATGCTTAGGGAGATACCACCTGGCTTTAGCCGGTGGAGTTTCAATTTCAGCCTAACGTTCTTCGAATACAGGCGTCGGCAGGCAGAAACTGAAGCTCCACCGGCTAAACCCCGGTGGTATCGGCGGTAATCGCGCGTTCTTCTTGTAGGTTGGAGTTGAAGTTCCACCGGCTAAAGCCCGGTGGTATCTGCGGTAATCGCGCGTTCTTCTTGTAGGTTGAAGTTGAAGTTCCACCGGCTAAACCCGGTGGTATCTGAAGCAAACAGCTAACCAACCACGGCCGGGGTAATTACCTCATGAATTGACCGCACTTCAGCCACCAGCTGATCGTATTGTTCCAGAGTCAAAGCCTGCGCACCGTCAGAAAGTGCGTGCTCCGGTTGGTCGTGAACCTCAACAATCAACCCGTCTGCTCCCACTGCCACTCCCGCTCGCGCCATCGGCGTCACCATAAAATTCTTTCCCGTACCGTGCGAGGGATCGACAATCACCGGCAAGTGAGAAATTCGACGGACCGCCGGAATGGCGGCCAGATCCATGGTGTTGCGTGTGTGCTGGGCAAAAGTACGAATACCACGCTCGCACAGAACAAGCTGATAGTTGCCCTCCGACATGATGTACTCGGCAGCGAGTAACCATTCATCGAGGGTGGCAGAGAGTCCACGTTTCAAGAGTATTGGGAGGCGAGCCTTGCCGGCGCGACGTAGCAACGAAAAGTTCTGCATATTTCGCGCACCGATCTGAATCATGTCGCCATACTTCTCGACCAGGTCCACACCTGCTTCGTCGAGTGCTTCGGTAACGATCTTTAGTCCGTAGGCGTCACGAATGTCGGCGAGTATCTTCAGCCCTTCTTCCCCCAACCCCTGGAATGCATAGGGAGAGGTCCGTGGCTTGTACGCGCCACCGCGAAAGAAGCGAGCGCCACTGCGACGCACGGCTTCGGCAACCGCGAACGCCTGGGCCCGACTTTCCACTGCGCATGGTCCCGCGATAATCGCCAACTCATCGCCACCAATCGTAGCGTCACCTACCCGAACGACAGTTTTTTCGGGACGCAGGTCAAGCGTGATTAGTTTGTAAGGCTTGCTGACTCTAATGGCCTCAGCTACGCCGGTAAGATTTTCAAAGTGAGAAGGGTCTACGGCACCCTGATTGCCAGTGATGCCGATGGCGGTACGAGTAGCCCCAGGCATCGGATGCGCTTTGAACCCAAGTTCCTCGATGACGCGGACCACGGCCTCGATTTGGTCGTCAGTCGCATCCGTTTTCATTACGATTAACATGTGACTTTTATACTCTCAGCCTCAGTAAAAAGTACAGCAAAAGAACTTCACATTCGCTCAGGAACGCTAATCCCCAACGTGGCTAAAGCCGTGGTTAACCTATTGCGCGCGATGTTTGCCGTAGCGATTAGCACTGCTCGGCGAGCTGCGTTCTCCTCCGCAATGATGCGATGCCGGTGATAGAAGAGATTGAACGCTTTCGCCAGATTAAAGGTGTACTTCGCCAGGTTTGCAGGCTCAGCCGAGGTTTTACCCTGGGCGATGATCTCGTCTAGCCGCTCGGCCAACATCACCAACGACCAAATCTCCGTGCCGGTCTCGCCGGATAAGGCTTCGGCCACGGTTGAGCGAACATTTTCATCGTGGGCAGCCTTTTCAATTAATGCCCGGGCTGCTTCAGTGGCGTCTTGCTCGAGCTTGCGGAAAATCGAATTCGCCCTAACAGCGGCATACTGACAATATGGGCCAGTCTCGCCTTCAAACGACAGTGCTTCGTTGAAGTCGAAGGCAATGACGGAGTTTCGGGTGAACTTCAACAGGAAATAACGCAGTGCCCCAACCGCGATGTCATGTGCGGTGGCCCGCTTTTCATCATCGGACAGTTCCGCGTGCCTGCTGGCAACTTCCTTGAGGGCATCGGCCTCCAGGCGATTGATAAGGTCGTCCGCTTTCACCCCCAGACCTTTACGCCCACTCATTTCAATAAAAGGTCGCGCCCGATCCTCATCTGTAAGCTCAATACCCAACTCTTCACACGCCGCCGGCGACAACGCCACCATTTCGTAGCTGAAGTGAACGCTCGCGTTTTCACCGATCTCTGGCACCACTGCCGCAACTCCTCTAGCCACGATGTCCTGTGGATACGATTGGCGCGAGTCGATGACGTTATAGACGGTCACGCCGCCCCCGAACGCTGGATGGTCCAATTGTCCCGCGGCGGAATTGGCAGTGGTCACCCATAGATCGTGTCCGTCAGCAAACGGGCGAAACACCTGGTAGTGGAAGTCGAGTCCGAGTTTGCCAAGTTTCCACAGTTGATACGCAATGTCTTTACCGGTGTACGTGACAGTACCGTTCGAGCGCACAATGATCTTGTCTGATTCGTGTTCGTCCGTCCCGGTGTGAGATTCGAACGGCATGACCCAGCAACCGGCATGTCGACCTTCGTTCTCAAACCTGATCACACCGGTCGTCTTCATTAACTCAAACGCCCGTTCCCAAAAGTGAAGGTGCAGAATGTCTGATTCGCGAGCCAACAAATCGTAACGAATGCCCAACCGCTCCATCGTGTTGAGAATGCACTCGACGTTTCGCGTGGCCACGTAGTCAGCCAATTCGGCAATCGGGTTGTCGCCGCCCTCCTCGAGTGCATGCAACACCTCGACGCGCAACTTGGTCTTTTCTGGATTCAGCTCTCCGGCCGTATTGCCGTCACGATAGAAAAGGCCAACCTTGGTGTAGAGGTCCCAGCAGTAGTAGTCGAACGGGTAATCCGAGGTTAGCGAGGCATCTAACTGTTTGATCGCTTCCAGGTCCTTCTTATCAAGGTGCAGAAAACCAACCACTACGTCGGCCACCTGGACACCGGTATTGTCAATATAGTTCTGTACCTCGACTCGCTCACCCGCCTTCTGCAGGATCCGAACGAAGGTGTCACCCAGGACCGCGTTACGCACGTGGCCGATATGGGCCGCCTTGTTGGGGTTGATGCTAGTGTGCTCGACCATCTTCTTGGGCTGAGTTACAGCCGCACTCTTCTCGGGAACTGAGGTGGTGTTCGAGAAAAGGTTGAGAAGCCTCGCGCGATCGAAGAAGACATTGATATAACCAGCCCCGGCGATTTCAACGCGGGCTACCTCGTCGATTCCTTCTAGCTCCGGTTTAAGCTTTTCGGCGATCGCCCGGGGGGCCAATTTAACGCCGGTACCTTGTTTGATGAGCTTGGCGAGTTCGAAACAGACAGGGAAGGCAAGGTCACCAAGTTCAGGGCGTGGTGGAGTCTCTGCGTTGGGCTGTTCCAGCTCCACGCTAAATAGGTCCAAAGCGGCGGCTCGAATTTGGTCCTTCAGCCGTTGCTGCAGTTCGATTAGAGTCATTCGGGTTCTATGAGTGGGAAGTTATCTTCGTGCAAAAGTGGAGAGTATAGCGTAGCTCCTCAATGACTGCGAATTTGAGTTGACGGGGCGTGTTACGGGGTAATGACGAGCTCTCCTTTGGCCGATTTGGTTGCGACTCTGTTACCATCACCTTTCACCATGCCAACCACTCTCGTACCAACAATTTCCGCCGAATTGCGTGAACGACTGCGGCGCGCGACCCGCGTCATGGTGTTGACCGGGGCAGGCGTTTCCGCTGAATCGGGAGTGCCGACATTCCGCGGTGGGGGAGACTCACTGGTTTGGAAGGGGATGCCTTTCACTGTGATCTCATCAGCCGAGATGGTGCAACGAGACCTCGACGCCGTTTGGGAATGGTTCGACTATCGCCGGGGCTTACTTACGACTGTCATGCCCAATCCTGCACATGAGGAGATCGCCGGCTGGCAAGATCGTTTTCAGCACCTTGGACTTGTCACGCAAAACATCGATGGCCTCCATCAAAAGGCTGGCTCTCGTGAGGTTGTCGAGCTGCACGGAAGCATCTGGCGGGCGCGTTGCACAGTCTGTGGCCTGACACATGACATCCACGATGGTCGGGTTGACGCCTGCCTCGAGTGTGGCGATAGATTGAGACCTGATGTTG
>DATFRK010000559.1:0-5241 GCA_035263325.1 Pyrinomonadaceae bacterium
CCACCCAGGACACGTATTACCTGAAAGGACAAAGCACCGATTATCCGACCGCAATGCTAGACTTCGATGGGAATGAGCGCGCCTCAGTGCATCTTCGCGACTGCGATATCAATCTGTTGCACATCCTGTTGCAGCAACTGCAGCGTGAAGACCTACCCCCTAAGTTGCGTGAACCCGTAACCAAAACCTTCTTCGCTACGATCGACCGCCGGCGTCCTCAGTGGCAGTCAGATTTGGCAGATTTGCAGGCGGAGATGGACGCGTTGCACCGCTCAATAGAGCAACAGCGTAAGCTAGTTGAGGCGCTACCCAAGAAGTTCACTCGGGAAGAAGTGGAGGTTGGACGCGACGATGCCGCCAAACGCGCCAGCGTAAAATTAGACCATTGGCTGCGCGAAGAGCGCGAGTACACCGATTACATTACGACCCTGCGAAATTTGCTTTCACTTTCACCCGCTAACTTTACGCCCGCAAAACTCAAGCTTGCAGACGTAATTCACAAGCAAGCAATGGGTGATACAAATAGCATTTATCAGTTGCAAAACTACATTGCGGGGATTGGTCCTGCCGGACTGGTACTGAATAAAGATGGCTCGTTGGATATGGAGCGCAGCTTTGTGCACATCAACTACTTTTCGCTCCTGTTGGGCAGCAGTGTGCGAAACAACGTGCAGGATGGCATCTCCAATAGACCGATCGACATGATCGCGACCCGTTTGTCAGCCCAACTGATTCGGCCGCAGATCAACGACGAGAATATTACCGACGATGTGATTTGGGTCAACAGCGGGCCAGATAAGCAAGCTCTGCTATTGTCCCGCGCAGATGCTCAGGGCCAACTCAGTTTTCGTTATCAACCAATCAAGAATCTGGTCCAGGATGAAAACGGAAAGCTGCATTTTGAGTTGACCAACTGGCAGCCCGATCTGCCTTTGCGGCTCTTCGAGGACCGGCAACTCGCTGTTCCTTCAGGTGATCGAGAGGCGTGGCTGAACCAGTGGCACACTGAAGTCGAGTGGCTGCGAGCGGTGCACAAAACCCATTACTCCAATGGACTCATCGGACTCAATGAAGAACTAGCCCGTCATCCGTTCGAAAAACTGGCGCCGGACCAGCCGGGCATTAGCGCTGACGAAAGCCTGATGCGCCGATTTGTGCGCCGACAACGCCGTTTGGTCGAGCCTGATCTACTCATCGTGGCCAACAATCACTGGAATTTTGATGTGCGCGGCTTCAATCCCGGCGGGAATCACGGCTCGTTTTTCCGCATCTCAACTCACTCAGTCTTCATGGTTTGCGGGGGCCGGAAGGTGGGCGTCGCCGAGGGCGCTATAGTCAGTGAGCCCTATGACAGTTTAAGTTTTGTTCCGACCATGTTGGCATTAACGGGGAATTTACGCGATGATAGCAGTCCCATTCCAATCTTATGGGAAAAAGGTTTCAGGCGTTTTCCAGGTCGGCTAGTCAAGGAACTGCTGCCACCTGTTCCTGGCACTGAAAAGATTACTGTTACCGGAGCAAATTCATCGCCTTGATGGAATCTGGAGAAGAGTTCGTCGCCAACTGGCAACCCGACGAGATTGAAGAGATCTCGGAAGAGCCGGAAGCATCCCTTGGGAAGAAATCGCGTCAGTCTTTTGTTTGGCTTCAAGCCCTGGCCTTCATCCTGGGGCTTGGCCTCCTCATCTACGTAATCAATCGCGTCGGCATTCAGCCACTCTTCGATGCGCTACTCCGCATCGGCTTCGGCTTCTTTGTAATCGTAGCTATCAGCGGATCGCGTCATGTGTTGCGAACTATCGCGATGCGTGCTGCAGTTCCTCCTGAGCATCGTCGCATTACTTTTCGCCAGGCATTCGCTGCCCGCCTGGGAGGCGAAGCGATCAGCTTTCTCACTTTCACTGGACCGCTCCTGGGTGAAGCGACCAAGGTGGCTCTCTTGAGAAAGCGCGTTCCGCTGACTTATGGCGTACCGGCACTCGTAGTCGACAACTTGCTTTACAACCTTTCGGTAGTCTTTTTTATCCTGAGTGGCGCCTGCGTGATGCTATTCAGCTATCCGCTACCAACTCCGGTCTATGTCTCACTGGTAGTGATCGCAGCCGCAGCTACCCTGGGTATCGTAATCGCAGCACTAGCGGCTAAACGTCGTGTGATGCTGTTGACCTGGGCCATCGACCAGTTGGCTGAGTTGCGCCTGAGTCCAAAAGTAATACTCAAACGCCGGCATCACATTTATCATCTCGAATCGAAAGTTTACGACTTCTACAAGCACCATCCCGGCGCCTTCTTCGGCATGATTGCCTGCGACCTATTATCACATGCAACCAGCGTCGCTGAAGTCTTTGTTGCCCTGCGCATGCTCGGCTTTCAGCCATTAGTATCGCAGGCTTACATTATTGAATCGCTCACTAAAGTGATCAATTTCGTTTTCGCCTTTGTCCCCGGCACCATCGGGGTCTACGAAGGTGGCACCGAAGTAATCCTTAGAACCCTCGGCTTCGCGACTGCAACTGGAGTGGCACTCGCATTGGTGCGCAAAGCCGCAATCGTAGTTTGGACCTCAATCGGTTTACTCGTACTTACCTGGCGCACGTTACCAAACGCCTGGCGCCGGCTCATGGATCGCAGCCCACGCTTACAACGACTTATGGACAGCCTTGTATTTTCTAACATTGCTCACCGCCCTGCTCGTACCGCAGTCAGCATTCTTGGCACTGCAGTGGGAGTTCTCCTGATTGTATTTACTGTTGGCCTGGCCCACGGCGTTTTGCACGAGCGGGGACAGCGCGAGTCGAACGTCGGCGCCGAAATCATGATTAGACCCTCGGGTTCGATCAGCCTGGCCGGATCGGCAACTTTTAAGATCCCCGCAGCCCACGCCGCTGAGATCGCTACAGTCCCGGGAGTGCGCGCGGCAACTGCCATCGGCCAAACTACCGACAAGAGTGATACCGGTTTTGGCTTTCGCCTGATTGATGGGATTGAATTCGAGCAGTACGCCAACATTGCCGGCCTTACCATGCGTGAAGGACGACCGTTGATTTCTGGAGATGAAGCTATCGTCGATCCTGAGTGGCAGCGGAATCGTCATGTCAAAATCGGCGACACAGTAAAGTTGTTTGAACGACCGTTCACGATCGTTGGCGTCTATCAACCGCCCGGGGGCGGACGCATCAAGATCCCCCTCAAAACAATGCAGGAACAGGAAGGGGCGGAAGGTCGAGCCTCGGCCATCCTCGTTGCGGTGGTTGACCCCGCCAAGCAGGATGAAGTTGCCGCTCGGATCCAGCAGAAGTTTCCCGACGACCAGCTCATCTTTACTCGCGACCTGCCGGAACTTTACGCGTCAGGCGTCCCAGCGTTGAATGTTTTTCTTAAGGTTGTCGTAGGTGTGGCCGCGGCAATCAGTATGTTGGTGATTCTGTTGGCCATGTATACGACCGTTACCGAACGCACGCGACAAATTGGCATCCTCAAGTCGCTTGGCATGTCGAAGTCGGCCATTGCCTGGGTGATCGAGCAGGAAGCGATTGTGGTCAGCATTCTGGGAGTAACGGCGGGCGTATTGCTGACTCTCGCGGCCCGATTTGCGATTATGCGGGTAACCTCGCTGACGATTGAAATTGAACCTCGCTGGGTGCTTGTCGCTCTCACTGTCGGTCTTGTTGGGGGTAGCATTGGCGCGCTCTACCCGGCATTGCGCGCAGCCCGGCAAGACGCAGTCGATGCTTTAAGTTACGAATAACTTTAGTCGACGGGAGGAGGCAATGGCAGTGAGCGCAGCAGCGGCAGCAGCTATTGCGATGGCGATCAAAGCGAGTGGAGTTCTGATCACCGTCGATCCGGAAAACTTCCAGGCAATCCTCAACAAGGCCGAAAAACCATTGGTGGTCTGTGCCACTGGAGGAGTCTTCTCGAAGAACTTTCAGTATCTCACCAGCTACAAGGGTCTTGCTTTTTTCACCAAGTCCCGGTCCCCCCTGGAGCTTTCGCTAAAGGTAGAAGTCATAGAGGCGAACAAGATCTGGGTCCCCTGATCCACGTGTGGATACCTTGACAGCAAACAATGCAGACGTGCTTATCATCGGCGCGGGCGCCGCAGGCCTGGCTGCGGCCCACGTGCTTAGCGATGCTGGCGTGCGAACTATCACCTTGGAAGCACGCGACCGCATCGGCGGTAGGATCTACACGCACTTTGACCCTGGCACGAAAACACCGATCGAGTTGGGCGCTGAGTTCATCCATGGAAGACCCCCTGATCTGCTCGAACTCATAGAGCTAGCCAGACTGCCAATCGAGGAGACCGCGCAACGTCATTTCTTCTTCAATGGTGGCGTGCTGATCAAGTCCGGTGATTTCTGGACGAAGGTTGAACAGCTGATGGAGCAGATGAAACAACGCCTGTCAGACTGTTCAGTCAAGCAATACTTGGATTCATTGCCCGTTGGTGAAGCAAGTAGCCAGGCCAGGGCCATCGCCGAACTTTATGTTGAAGGTTTTCACGGCGCCAGTTCTGATCGCATTGGCATCAAAGGTCTTATCAAGGCAAATGAGGCTGCCGAAGGAATCGACGGCGACAGGATGTTTTCTCTGTTGAGCGGCTATGGCAGTCTCTGTCGTTGGCTACAGGACCAATCACAAACTAAAGGCGCATCGTTTCAACTCAATACAACTGTTTCCAAGTTGCGCTGGCGCGAACGGCAAGTCGAGGCCGTCTGCGGAGCAGGTCACGCTGAGGTCAATTACACGGGCCGAGTCGCTGTGATTACCGTTCCGCTACCCATGTTGCAGACTGCTCATCGCCAATCTGACTCCCTGGTTTTTACTCCCGCACTACCAGCCAACGTTCAGCGCGATATCGACACCCTGGAAATGGGAGAGGCAACCCGGATCGTTTTCCTGTTTCATGATCGCTTTTGGGAGCAGCACCGGCTGCCAGGGATGGCTGACAATGATAGTCTCTCTGGTTGGAGCTTCATCCACAATCCGGACGCGAGCCTGCCAACCTGGTGGACCACACCATCACAGCATGGACCGCTAATGGTCGGTTGGGCAGGCGGCCCAGGTGCCGCAGCTTTAGGGAGACAGAGCAAAGAGACTGTATTTGAAAAGGCAGTGTCATCTCTGACCAAAATTTTTCAGCTTGGCGAAGGAGACGTGCGCGCCTTAGTAAAACAGTGGTTCATCCACAACTGGCACACGGATCCTTTGAGCGGTGGTGCTTATGCCTATGTCCCC
>DATFRK010000560.1:0-19670 GCA_035263325.1 Pyrinomonadaceae bacterium
TGTAACCTAGCTAAGGAGATTTCGACGATGTTTGTTTTCCTAAAGTCCTGGAGTCTTAAAGCGTTTCCCTTGGCCAGCCTGATTTTGGTCGCGCTACTTTCCGTCAGCGCTGCGCTGGGGCAAACACAGGCAAGTGGGGCAGATTTGCAGGGTGTGGTAAGAGACTCAACCGGCGCCGTGGTACCCAATGCAACCGTTACCGCTCGCCATCCGGGAACTAATGTTTCTCGCTCAGCGACCAGCAATGATCAAGGGGTCTATCGCATTGTCAACCTGACTCCTGGCGATTACGACATCACTGTCGAAGCAACGAACTTTAAGAAGGCCGTCCTACCAAAGGTCACGCTAACCGTTGGTCAGAGCGCGCAGCTGGATGTGACTCTCGAGCCCGGCCAGATAACCGAGAGCGTGACTATCTCGGACGCTACGTCCGAAATAGTAGAGACGTCGAAGACCGCGGTGGCCACGACGGTCGATCAGCAGCGCATCAACAACCTGCCGATCAATGAACGCAACTATCTTTCCTTTGCATTGACGACTTCGACGGTGGGACGCGACAACGGCCGGCCGATTGGTCCAGCCCCGACTACGGGTCTGAATTTTGGTGGGCAACGCGGCCGCTCTAACCTGGTCCAAGTGGACGGCGCCGACAATACCGACAACTCGGTCAATGCGGCGCGCTCAACCGTAAGCCAGGAAGCAGTGCAGGAATTTCAGGTGGTGACAAATTCGTTCGCGGCGGAGTTTGGTCGCTCCGCTGGCGGGGTAGTGAACGTGGTAACGAAATCGGGTACCAACGATTTTCACGGCAACGTTTTTGGTTTTCTCAGGCACCGGAGCTTCCAGGCCCGGAACGCTTTCGCGCCAGTGGACGATCCGCCTTTTACGCGCACGCAGTACGGAGCGACGTTGGGTGGTCCATTGGACAAGGATCGAACCTTCTTCTTCTGGGCGTTTGAACAGCGGAGAAGAAATGAGTCGGGCTTCTTTACTACTGACGTCACCTCAGGGCTCACATCCTCGGCCACGATTCCCGTCATCCCCGGTCTGAATCCAGTGGCGCGCACTTTCACCGGGCTCACGGCGCAGCAGGCTGGGGCCATTAACCAGTTGGTTGCCTCGGGCAATCCCACTTTGATCTGCGGCGCGCGTGCTTATGCCTTCTTTGCTTCTAGCGGTGGCACTACCGCTCTGACAGGTGTGAACCCGCTGACGTCACCTAATGATGGTAGCGCTTGTCCGGCGATTAGCCCGATAGCCCCCGGCGCTATTGGACCACGCTTCATCCTGAGCGGGGCGCCAGTCCCGAGCGGGACTACGAATGCCCTGGGCCAGCCGATTGCCTTCCGACCTCTCTTGAATCTTCAGTCCGTATTTCCGATAACTGACAGGACTACCTTCAACTCGTTCCGATTGGACCATCTGATTACGCCGCACCATCAGTTTAGTCTGAGGTTTGGTTACAACCCCAGTACTATCAGTGGCATCCAGGTTGAATCACAAAATCAATCGCTCGGGCAAAATGATTTCTCCCGCACCGGTATTCAAAAACTGAGGGACTTTTCTTTCGTTACTACGCTGACGTCCACGCTCTCGAGCAAAGTTGTCAACGAAGCACGCTTCAATTTCGGTGAGCGCCGTGCCACCTTCAAATCGCAGAACGGTGATGCCGTCGCATTCAACATCTCCGGGAGCGCATTCATTGGCCGCGAACTCTTTTCCCCAGTGGTGCGGTCCGAAACACGCTATGAGTACACCGACAATGTCAACTACGCGACTGGAAACCACAACTTCAAATTCGGCGGCGATATCGCCTACGTGAATATTCCCTCGGCCATCTTTGAACTCAACTTCGCCGGACTCTTCAATTTTGGTGGCCTGACAGCTTCAACGCTCAATTCCGCGTTCGCGGGCCTGCCGAGCTTCACTCCTGTGCAACAGTATGGATTGGGCTTTCCTACTAACTACATCCAGGGCTTTGGCAATCCCGTCAGCAGGATTAACAACAAGCCCTTGGCATTTTTCGCGCAGGACTCCTGGAAAATTCGTCCCAACCTAACGCTGAATTACGGTATCCGTTACGACTATGAGATTACTGCGTCGGTCCCGACGCTACCTTTGGTTGATCCCTTGTCGGGTATCAGTCTTTCCGCGTCAGACGTGCAGGCGGCCCAGGATGCGATGGGTGTGCAGCAAGGGTTCCCGCGAGATAAGAATAACTGGGCGCCACGCCTCGCGATTGCCTGGGATCCAAAGAACAACGGTAAGACAGTGATTCGGGCCGCGTTTGGTATGTTTTACGACCACCCGCTGCTGGCGATCGCCTTCAACTCTGATATTGCTGACGCAGTCCAGCAACAGCAGGGGATCTTGATCTCGGGCAGTCCATCACAAACAGCTTTACTCAACGCTACTCAGGTATTCCAGGGAACTGTTTGCCCGCCGGGTGGTCCAATCACACCAATTTGTCCTGCCGGTGTTGTAACTCCAGGCGTTGCGGCCGGTTCGCAATACCAACTTGGTCGACAAAGATTCAACGACCAGACATTCCCTGGTTTTGGCCCGGTGCTCCCGTTCACGCTGCCGGTGCAGAAGGACTTTGAGTATGCCTATGCGAATCAGGGCAACTTCACAGTCGAGCATCAATTGACCAAAGATCTGTCCCTGTCCGCTGGCTATATCTTTGTTGGTGCTCATCACTTGCCTCATCCATTGGACGTGAATGCGCCACAAACGGATTTACAGATCTCAAACTTCCGTCGCTATGCCAACCGAAATCCGGTCGACACTACGGAAGTCGCGCTGGTTAGTGGGGCCTGCCCTGGTCCAACCTGCTTGTTCGGATCCAACCTTACCCCGGGCAGCGTTTTTGCTAATCCGCTGTTGCCCGGAGATAACCTGGTAGTGATTATTCCAGGCATGATTGTGCTGTCGCCGACGCGGGGAAAAATCATCGCCCCGGCGATTGCAAACTTCTTCCGCCCGAATGCACCTAATTACTTTTTGGCACAGGCTGCTAGTTTGGGCGCAGTCACACCGGCGGTCTTGAACTCGCAACTTCCTGGAACACTGCGAACCCCCGGTGTCATTACCCCCTTCGGGTCGATCAACGCTCAGACCTCCGATGGCAATTCGCTCTACAACGCCTTGAACGTTGATCTGAAGAAACGATTCTCTAATCACTTCCAATTCCTGGCGTCGTACACGTGGTCGCACTCCATCGACGATTCATCCGATCTCCAGACGTTGCTGCTACCCCAGGACAATCGGAACTTTGGGGCGGAGCGGGCCGACTCACTCTTCGATCAAAGACATCGCTTTGTCTTTAGCGCCATTGCGGCTTCGCCGGCGAGTTGGCGTAATGGCGATGGTTTCCATCGCTTCTTATCAAACTTCACCCTGGCACCCATCTTCGAAATCTCGTCAGGTCGCCCGTTCAATATCCTGAGCAACCAGGATACGAACAACGATCAGTCGAACCAGACGGATCGGCCCACCGTGTTGGCCGATGGAACTTTGTGCGTAGCTGGGACCACTGGTTGTGTCTCCGGCATCACCAATGGCGTATTTACCAGTGGCAGTCTTGGTCGCGACTTTGGTATCACGCATAGTTACATGTCGCTCGACATGCGGTTATCGCGCCTGATTCCAATCACAGAGAACGTGCGCCTGGAACTGATTGCTGAAGGATTCAATCTCTTCAATCGCTTCAATGAAGCGGCAGCCTCGCCGTTTATTGACGATGTGAATGCCTTCAATCTGCGTGCTTCCAACGGTCGCTACTACAGTCGACCGACGGCCGCTTTTGATTCGCGGCAATTTCAATTTGGAGTGAAGCTGAACTTCTAGGTTGGTGGGTTTAACTTCGGCTACTACAAGGAGCGACCACGACAAATACGTCGTGGTCGCCCTTTTCTTAACGAGGTACCACTCTTACCGAGATACCACCGGGCTTTAGCCGGTGGTGCTTCAATTTCAGCCTAATTTTAGTCCCCAATTTCAGATACCAGTGGAGTTTCAACTTCGACCTACTGCAAACCCTTTCGTCTCTTCGCACGGCGCAGCCGCGCGTCAGACCGCGCTACTCATTTGTGTAGGTAGAAATGGAAACTCCACCGGCTAAAGCGCGGTGGTCTCTCGGTCAGGAAGCTGAGCAGAGAATTAGGCAGAAATCGAAACTCCACGGACTAAAGGCCCGGTGGCATCCTTCGTAAGTGAAGGTACCCGCCCCGACGGACAACGGGCCACCAGATCGCGGCATCCGAAGGGTTGCTGAATTCGCGGTTCTGAGCTTTCAAACCCAACCCTCTCCCGAATACAATCGTTATCCATGATAAGTAGACTCCGACGATTTCAAAGATTTTTAGGCGTTTTGGCCCTCCTGGTTATCTGGATCGTGGCTATTGAGGCGCAGACGACCCGTCCTCGCAGGACTGGAAAGACGACTAAGACAACATCTACTACCGACAAAGACCCGTTGTTGAAACCGCAACCTGAGCCGTCGCCCACCGCTCGGCGCACTGACAGCAACGCGCCCTTGCTTGATGTTCAGCCGGTGAAGCCGGTGGCCAATACAGTGGCTCCAGCAGATACAAAACACGCGTACCTGCTACTTGAGCAGAAGCAGTTTGCGGCGGCCGCCAAAGAAGCGAAGGACCTTGCCGCCCAGCATCCAAGCGATCCGGAAGCATGGAAGATTGCCGGTTTTGCTGAATTGAACCTTAAGCAATATGACCAGGCGGCCAGCGACCTGGAAAAAGCCGTCGACCTGCAGGGCAAGACCAATCAACAGGATCCCAACACCGAGAGCGCTCTGGGACAGGCATATGTACTGGGCGAAAAATATGACAAAGCCTTGCCACTGCTAACGGCAGCGACGACTCGTAGTGGCAGTCAGCCTGATGCCTTAATGCTCTACTATCGCGGTATTTCTGAATACAAAACCGGTAAGACGGCCGAAGCGGAAAAGACATTCAATCAAGTCATAAAGCTAAATGCGAAGGATTCGTTGTCGCTCTTTTACCTGGGTCAGATTGGGCTGGCGCGAAATGATCTCGACGGCGCCATAGCCTCGCTCAACCGCGCCACCGTGAGTGATCCGCGCCTTGGTGGTGCCTGGTATTTGCTGACGTCCGCCTATCTTCGTCGGGCTGCCTCGAGCACTGACCAGGCCAAGCAGGACGCTGACTACTTGAGTGCGGTGCGAGCGGGCGAGGGTTTGATAAAAGTCAGGACCGATGCTGATGCGGTTACGCTTTTTGGCCAGGCGCTGATTGGGTCTAAGCAATATGCTCGGGCAGCAGCAGCGCTGGAACGAGCGACCGCCGGTGCCGACGCCAACGGTATCACCTTCTATCTATTGGGTGTGGCTCACTCGAGGGCGACGAATTTCCCCAAGGCAATCGCCGCGTTGGAAACGGCAGCGAAGAAGTCACCCGATGATGTGAATGTTTATCGCGAACTCGGTTACGCGTACGAAGTAAGTAAACAATACGCAAAGGCTCTCGGGGCTTATCAGAAGGGCGCCGCCCTCGCTCCCGGCGACGCGGACTTCAAGGAGTCCATCGAACGAGTGAAGCCTTTTGCGAAATAGTTTTTGGACTCAGGCTCGTTTTTGAACTTGGTGCTTTGTACTTTGTTCTTTGCACTCGACGCAAGATAGAAGAACCGAGTACAAAGTACGAAGTACAAAGCACGAAATTCGGCCTTTCTCCCCTTTGCATGACTGGTCTTGCTGCGACAGCGCGAGCCTTCGCTACTTACTCTCTCGTCCCTTATCTAGGCATTCTGTTCTGTCCGGGTGCTGTGCTGGTTGGTAGTGTTGGCCTCTTGAAGTCGTATCGCTCTACCGAAGCGGCGGAACGACGGACTTGCTACCTGAGTGTAGCGGCAGGGCTGTTGATACTGGCCATACAGTTGTTACTTTGGTGGATACTCTACAAGGTGCCCCTCTGGGCCAGAGGTTTTTAGTTCGGTCGTTAGCTAGTGAAGGAGATAACAAAATGAGACCCACACTTTTGTTGTTTGTGTTTGCCGCAATGCTTTCTGGAGCCATGGCGCAGCGCCCACGGTCTGCGGAACCTACGAGTACGCCCAAACCAGCCCCGGCGCCGCAAACGGTCAAAGCGAAATATGAAGGAGGAGTATTTGGGTATCGGAACACGATGGAAGGTACCCTCACTTTCGATGACCAAAACAACCAATTGCTATTTAAAGATCAGAAGACGACTAAGCAAATTCACATTCCCTACGACGCCATTACGCAAGCCTTTGCCGACACCCAAAAGCGTCAACCCAAAGCCGCAAGCATCGCGCAACACGTGCCGCTGATCTATGCTCCCAATCCCGCCGCCTTCATAAAGACGAAGGTGCGTTATCTGACCTTGCAGTACAACGACCCCGATTCGAAGGTGAGTGGAGTAACCAGTTTCAAGTTGGAAAACAAGGAAATGTTGAATTCGGTCCTGGCGACACTGGCGGAAAAGACTGGTATGACGATGCGCGGCGACATCTATGTCAAGAAACGTGACGCCGACCCCACTAATCCATAACTTTGGAGCAGGCCGACTCGTTCGGCGCTTTGGGATCACAAACCTAATCCAATCACCAGGCGGTGACGAGTCGCCGCCCTCACGGCCGCAAGAAATCCCCCCTTCCTACGTTCCTCTCCTGTAGTCGAAACGCACAACCGCGTCGCCGGGAACATTTATCGACGGTTGCCCGTCTAACGTTAAAACGACGCTACTTGTTTGCCCACATCAACAATCTTTAGCTGGAGGTCTAGGCGATGAAAGCAACTGTCACCAGAATCGCAGCCGGCTTACTTACTTTCCTGATTGGGTTGGGTGTAGCCACGGCCTGGGTAATAGGCAAACGCCATCCTTCGATTCAACCGGTCTCAATTAGCGAAACTTCCACTGCGCCAAGTTCTACGTCTCTGGAAATGGTGTTCGTGCTGGACACAACTGGTTCCATGGGTGGCCTAATCGATGGCGCAAAGCAACGGATTTGGGGAATTGTTAACGAAGTGATGCAGCAATCTTCTCATCCGGCGGTCAGGATAGGCCTGGTTGCCTACAGAGATCACGGCGATGCTTACGTCACCCAGGTCCTGCCCCTGACCAATGACCTCGACAAGGTCTATTCCACCTTGATGGACTACCGGGCTGACGGCGGCGGGGATGAACCGGAAGATGTGCGCCAGGCCTTGGCTGATGGCGTGCGAAAAGCAGGTTGGACGGAAGGGTCTTCACGGCCCGCCCAGATCATTTTCCTGGTGGGCGACGCGCCACCGCATCAGAACTACACCAATGAACCGGACACGCTCGTTACCGCCGCGGAAGCTGTGCAACAGGGAATGATTGTGAACACCATTCAATGTGGCGTCAGCGCGGCAACCAGCAACGCTTGGCAAGCAATCGCCCAGCGCGGTCAGGGTCAATACTTCTCGATTGCCCAGGATGGCGGAGTCGCTGCGATTAGTAGTCCTTACGATGAGCAACTGGGGCAACTCGCAAGTCAGCTCGGTGCGACGTATATCGCTTACGGAGGTGGCGCGGGCGAAGCAGGTGAAAAGGCAAGAAAAGAGATGTCCTTGGTAATGAGAGAAACTGAAGCCAAAGTTGCGACGGCTGCTCCAGCCGCAGCCAAAGCCGACCGCGCTTACAACAAAGTAGTGAACACGGATGCCTACGTTGGCGATCTCTTGCAAAGTATCGAGAACGGATCGCTAAAGCTCGATGCAGTGAAGGACGAGGATCTTCCGGCAGACCTGAAGAAGCTATCGCCCGACGACCGTAAGCAGGAAATTGAAAAACGTCTGGCCGCCCGGAAGGACATTCGCGCGCAGATAGTCTCCCTGTCAAAACAGCGGGATGAATTTATTGCGGCGGAACGCAAGAAGTTGAACCGTGGTAAGGAAAGCGGCTTCGACGCTGCGGTCGCCAGCGCGTTGAAAGAACAACTGTCTCGCAAAGGGATCAAATAACTTTGGAGTGCGGTGACTCGTCACCGCTTTGTGATCACGGAGGGGGCGCGATCACAAAGCGCCGACAGGTCGGCGCACTCCAAAGTTACCGCACTGTTATCGAGAGGCGATAGGTTGAGGTGCCCGGTGAGGTGGTCGGTCGCGCGACGATGATCATGTAGTCGCCCGTTTCCGGCAGCGTACCGGTGTAGTCGTAGTTTGCGTCGTACTCCAAACCGAGATCGGCGTTGTTGGGCGCCTTCAGATCAAACACCGATGATTTTCGCGGCACCGAGGTCATATGAATGATTAACTTCTGACCCTTCTTCGCGGACAGCACATACTCAGCTTCCTCAGTTCCGTGTACTTTGTCGTTGATGATAGTACTCGTTGCACCTGGCTTGAACTCAATGCGCTTGGGTTCAGCTTTGCCCCCACCTTGAGCGAAGGTCAGCGCACAGCCGAGTAGAACTATCGTCAGCGAGCCTGAGCAAAGCAAACCCCGTCTAAATAAGGAATCTATTTTCATCTAGACCTCCCAATGCCCCGGCCTTGCGCCGTGGTCCGTTACGCTTACTGCTACCAAGAATGTGCATCTCTACAGTTAATGCCACGGCATTTCGCCGTGGTCCATTACGCTTGCTGCTTCGACTACCACTGACGTTACCCTCCCGAATAGCAGCAAGCGTGAAACACCACGGCGCAAGGCCGTGGCATCAGGAAATTGGGAGCCGGCCTTTCCAAATAGCAGCAAGCGTGAAACACCACGGCGCAAGGCCGTGGCATAGGTAGAACTGCTACCACACAAACATCACCGCACTGATGATGGTTCCAGAAAGAGCCCCAGTTCAGAAATGGCCGGGCAAGCGGCGGCCTTGATAATTCGGAGACGGACCTTCGAAGTGGTAATTGGCCCAGTACGCTTCAGCCGGCAATTCCCGATACTCGTACCCGCGGCAAATTGTTTCCACTCGCCATTCTCCCATTCATCCAACGCAAAACTTTCCACTCGCTGGCCCAGCGGCAGATACTCCCGTAAACGAACCACGTTGAAAGTACGTGGTTGCCCAAGGTCGAGGACCAGTGACGGATTCGTTACGGAGTCGTCGGTGGACCAGTACGTGTCGCGCTTACCATCGATCACGTTAGCGCCGGAAAAGCGCGAGGCCCGGCCTCTTACATTGCTGACATCAATCCGCGCACCCTTCGCATAATCGACGGCAAACATGCGATCGACCAGGCGGCGAAACTCCGCCAGTGATTGGGTGTCTTTATCCGGGATCCTGCCCCGGCGATCCACCGGCAAATTAAGCAAGAAGGAGGCGCCGCGGCCTACAGAGGAGAAGTAGAGGTCCAGCAGGTTTTGCGCCGTCCTCACCTTCTCGTCCTCCCGCGCGTGATAGAACCAGCCGGGCCGAATGGAAACATCACACTCGGGGGGCACCCAATCTGTTCCTGGCCGGTCACCACTATTCAAGCGAGCTTCATCGGCCCGTCCCGGAGCAAAGTCTGCACGGTTCAGCGTCGTCCAACACGTCTCGCCGGCCACGCCCCGTTCGTTGCCCACCCAACGCACATCGGGTCCAGCGTCGCTGAAGATGTTTGCCGCGGGCTGAAGTTTTCTGATCAGTTCCCAGGTGGTGGGCCAATCGTAGTAAGTCTCCCGGTCAATCCGGCGCGTCTCGCGCGCGCCGCCATAGAACCCATCGCCGCCATTGGCACCGTCGAGAAATACTTCAAAGATTGGACCATAGTTGGTCAACAGTTCGCGCAGTTGATTGCGGTAGTAAGTAAGGTATTCAGGCTTGCCGTAGTCTTTGTGATTGCGATCCCATGGCGACAAGTAGATGCCAAACTTCAGGCCGTGACGACGACAGGCCTCGGAAATCTCTCGCACGACGTCCCCTTTGCCGTTCTTCCACGGACTTTGTTTGACTGTGTGTTCCGAGTATTGCGAGGGCCAGAGACAAAAACCGTCGTGATGCTTGGCGGTTAGGATCAACCCCTTCATTCCGCCGGCCTTGGCTGCTGACACAATCTGGTCCGCATCGAAGTCTGTCGGATTGAAGATCGCCGGAGACTCGTCACCGTAACCCCATTCTTTATCGGTGAAGGTGTTGACCGTGAAATGAAGGAAACCGTAGAACTCGAGTTCGTGCCAGTGGAGTTGACGAGCGGATGGTAATGGACCATACGGAAGCGGTGGCGCGACACTTCGCTCACTTCGGCCCAGTGCGAAAACAACAAAGATTAAAATGAAAGTAGTGAAGTAACCGATGATGCGCATCGGACAATTAATTCCTGGTGGCGAACTTTACAATCTTCCCTACGGTAGACCATTGCCTGGTGGTGGCTATAACTCCCAGTTCCTTTTCGACAAAGTTGTTGGGAAAGCCAAACCAGCCGGTATGTTTGCGGCGAGCAACCACGAAAGCTGCCTGTTCCTTGATGGCGATCAGTTCGAGTTTTTCAGTTTGCGATTGCAATGGCAGTCTCGGCGGGGCAGCAGGTGAGTTCGCGAGGAAAGCTACGCACAACATCGTGTCGCGATTGACAGGGGTTTTTTTGAAGGGATTCTGCTTGACCAGCGATTCCAGGTCGGCAACCGTTTTCAAAATTACGTGTGCATCGTTTCCGAATGTCTTGCTCAGCTTTTTTTCAATTTTGCGCCGTAAGTTTTCGCCAGCTGCTGCCCTGGTTTGAAAGACGATGTTGCCACACTGTATGTAAGATCGGACATTCTGCAAACCCAGCGATTCGAAGCTTTCAATGAGCGACTCCATTTTAATCAGGTTCTTGCCGCCCACGTTGATGCCCTTCAGTAGCGCTATGTAGGTGTTCATTGAGGGCCAACCTCAGGAAGTGATACTTCGCTCGATGCGACGGTCAGGAGCTAGCCACATCACCGCGATGGCCCCATAGAAAACAAACGCTAGCCACGGTCTAACAAACGCCAGCGGTATTGCCAGGCTGTAACCCACCACCGATAGCTTTCCTTTGTAGTCCTTGCCGAGGGCAGCCGCGATCCGAGAGTCAGCACCGTCCAGCGATATCAGGACACGAGCCAGAATAGTGTAAGCCACACCGGCAAGAAACAGGATCATGCCGTAAATCGCCACGGGCACGGCAGCAAAATGGTTCTCTCCCATCCAAGCGGTAACAAAGGGCACCAACGACAACCAGAAGAGCAGGTGTAAATTGGCCCATAGCGCTCGACCGTCAACGTGTTCGGCGATGTGTAAGAGGTGATGATGGTTACTCCAGTAGATGCCGATGAAAACGAAACTTAGCAGGTAACTCAACAGCACAGGGGCCAGGGGCACGAGTGCCCGGAAAGTTGCTTCATGCGGCACGCGCAACTCGAGCACCATGATGGTGATGATGATCGCGATCACACCATCGCTAAAAGCTTCCATGCGTCCGGTGCTCATTTACCGACTTCCTTAAGATAGACCCATTTGTTGAAGAACGTTTGCAGACTCTTGCCGGCTGCTTGCTCCATGGCTTTTTGAAAATCACTGGTCACGACAGACTTACCATAGAACGCTCGCGTGTAAGCTTTGAGACCGGCCCAGAACGCCTGCTCTCCCATCTCCTCGCGCAGTAGATGCAGTACGTAAGCGCCCTTGTCATAGACCAGCGTGCGGTCGTCAGCAGTTGGTCTATTCCAATCGGGAAACACGAGTGACTTATCATGCCCTGCCTGCAACACCCGCTCATAATTTTTTCGATACGACTCAATCTCACGCAGGTAATCGGCCCGGCCAAAACGATGCTCCAGATACGCGGCCGCCATAAAAGTGGCCAGGCCTTCGTTGAGCCAAAAGTGATTCCAATCGCGAGCAGTTACCATGATGCCCCACCATTGGTGCGCCAGTTCGTGAGCGCCGAGCCAGACGTCGTGATCGTTAGCTAGCACCTTCTTTGCGTATGCTTCGCTCAGCGCGGTGAAGCTGCTCATCTCCTGCTCAGGGCCGCCCGCGGCCAGGACTTGAGTGTAGCTTGCGTCAACGTAGCGTACGCCGGCCCGGCTTTCATAAAAGTCCACCATGTCGGCTGTATCGCGAAAAATCGTTTGCAGCTGCTCAGGCGTGAAGCTGGTGCCCAGGTGACGATATTCGATGCCGCTTTTTTTCTCACTGAAGGTTCGAAAAGGACCAGCCGCGAAACCAAAAACGTAGGACGGGATCGGCGTCTTCTGTTCCCATTGATAAGCAACCTTGTTCTCAGGCGTCTCTTTTTTTGCGATCAGCCGCCCGTTCGCGACAGGTGTCAAACCCGCCGGCAGTATCAACGATAGTTGCAACGTGGCTCGATCAGCCGGCGAGTCGACGCAGACCATCCATTGACTCGTAGAAAAAACGGTGTACACCTGCTGCTGTTCGGGAAAGAAGCGGATACCGTAACGGGGCTGACCGTGGTACTCGATGTCGAGCTCCCTGGTTTCGTCAGGCCGTACCCGCTCAGACAGCGTAACTAAGAGTCGCTTGTCTTTTACATTGAAGACCTGAGCGACACCGTGATCACGTACCGCGTCGATGGTTAGCGCGCCACAATCAAACGCCACATTGGTTGGATTCTGCTTGGGAGTTACAAACCTGATCCTGACTTTGCCTTTGACAGTCTTGGACGCTAAGTCAGGTTCAATTAGCACGTTGTAGTGGAGCACATCAACGTCAGTTGGCGCTGGTTGGGCCATCGATGTTTGCCAACCCCACGTCAACACCAGACTGAGGGTGAGAATTAACTGCGCTGTAGCCATCAAGGAGTGCCAGCTTTGAGATAGGGTATGACGTCTTTGGAGTAGAACGGCTCCTCGGTACACCAGAAGATGTAATCAACTTTCAGGTAGTCGGTAGCAAAGTCGATCAACTCTTGAATGGTTACTTGCTTTTTGGTCTTGCCGTTCAGCAACTTGTAGTTGCCCTCCTGTACCGCAATGCCGGTTGGTACTTGACCGGCCGATTCCCTTATCAATGGATAGCTGTGATTCATCTGACCTGGTTTGTATGGCAGCAAGTCTGGACCACCAAGTGCCACACCTTCCTTCCTCGCTTCCTTAAATACATCGCGGAGTAGAGACTTATCGGTTTCAGGTAGCCATTCACCGGGCATGAAATTAGCGTATTGCATGGCGACCGATTTCGGAAAAGCCTGTTTGAGTATCTTCATATTCTCGATGATCGCGTCGCGATACTTCTCTGCAGTAAATCCAACCGGTACTAGTTTTCCGGTTTCGCCAAAATCAACCGCCGTCTCTGCCAGGTTGATGCCGGCGATCTTGCCATCAAACTCTTTTCCGAGTGCAAAAAGTAGACGAAACAACCGGCCTTGCACTGCGGGATCCCATCTTCTCGCTACCCAACCATCAATAGTGGCGTGCTCTTCGTCACCGTCCACAATTTTGTATTGCGGTGCTGCCCCACCGTTGTAGTCCTTATTCTTCAGCAGATACTCGGGCACGTTAACGATCCGCGGACTAAAGGAGACGTCCTGAAGTTGAATGAACAACTTCTTGCCGTTGGCGGTGAGGAACTTCAAGTCTTCTCGGATTGGCTTGAAGTTGTAGAAGTCTAAGTCGGGTTCAAGTTCACGCCACGTGTATTTGAGTTGTGCGCCTTCAAAGGCTTTGGTTTCGAGAAATGATTTTTCGGCGATTCTTTGCCGGTCGCTGCTGAAGAAAACATAGTGATGAACCGGCTTGGCGCTGACGGAAAGGCACGACAGCAATACTATTAAGCTGAGGGAGAGCCCAAGACCATGCAGTTTCATTGTCCACCTATGATGCCACGGCAACAGGTTTCCAGTCATGTCGTATTTCAAGAATAGATTTGAATGAAGCGTACTCGGCGTCTTCTTAGAAACTCAACTCTTTGCGCAACCTCAGCATCTCCGCGTCTCAGCGGTGAACGCCTGGCGACAATAACTCTTAACGCAGAGACGCGAAGGACGCTGAGGTTGCGCAGAGAATTGAAAAAAGAATTTGAGAGCTTAGCGGTTAGCTTGCAAACTGCGTGAGAGCGAGTGGTACAACCAGAATGCGGTCAGTGTTCCCACCAATTCCAGGACCGCCAACATGACCGCGGTCCACATGAACATCATGTGCCACTCACCGTGCACTTCCATGACGTTGTCACTGCCGGGCAGGAGAAAGTGGTAGACGAGGCCAAACACAAACGATCCGGCCAACGACAAGGCTGCCAGTAGCGCGCCCGTTTTCAGGCGGCGGGAGTACAGGAGAGCACCGCCCAACAGCGGCGCCAGAATGATAACCACGATTACATATATTTGCCCCACAGCTGACAGAGTCACGAGAGCTTGGGTGTGAGCATAACCGTGAATCATTGAGACGATAAGATGTACGAGTATGATAGCGGCAGTAATGTTGCGGAGATTTCGGTAGTCCATGCTTGATTGTGACATCTCACTGCAAGCAGGTTCAAGGGATTGCCGATTGGCGGGTGAGGAAGACCCAATCAAGAATCGGCAATGGAGCGTCTAGGCTGTCGTGGCCCTGGGCTGGGCCCAGCGAGCAATCAGGCGGCGTCGATTCTCCAATTTCTTTTCCACGTTATCAGCTTTCATCACCAACCGTTCCAGGTTCGCCAGATAATCCGGTTCCCCAATTGTTTCCCGGATCTCCGCGATGAAAGGTTGAAGTTTGGCAAACACCACCAGGTGTTCGGAGTTTGCTTCGAGGAACATCTTCTTGTCGATGCCCCCGTTATTAACGAGGGCTGCTGCAACTTCCCAGTGCGATGAGACCATGCGATAGAACGCACTCTCCTTTTCGCCGCTCTGCATCAACGCGAGGATGTCGAGACCACTCTGGGGATTAAACTCGCTAAAAAACCAGGCCCGCGCCTGCCTCATCAACGCCTCACCTCTAATCTCGTAAAGTTTCAAAATCACTAATGCATCTTCGGGTCTGCTCGTCATAGCAGTTACGGGTCCTTTCTGAAAGTGTTATTGGCCCATCGGATTACCAAGTAGCGTGATTTTCAATGCCGCAATTTCACCTCGGTTTTCGAGCAGTGAACGACAAAGCTTCAAGTTGTTGGCGGCGTCCTCAAAGACACCGTTGGCTTTACGTAACGCGGTAGCAAACTCCGGTTCAGCTTCGGCCAGTCGGCCCATGCGCGCCAGCATCACACCAAGGTTGTTGTGACTGGCCGGCTCATGAAACCCGGCGTGCTTGCTGGCTGCCTGGAAATGTATGGCCGCTCCGGCAAAGTCATTTTCGTTTGCCAGCAGCAATCCCAGTGCGTAATGAGCCAGGGCATATTCACCATGCGACGCATTTAACGACTGCAGGTAGGCGGCCTTGGCTTCGGTTAGATTTGACTGATCCTGAAGCGCAACACCCAGCGCCAGCGAAGCCTTCGGATAGCGACCCTGCTTTACATCGATTGCCTGGCGAAAGTAGTTAATTGCTTCATCGGTACGCCACAGTTCGTAATAACAGACGCCAATGTTGTAGATGGCTTGAGCGTAACGTTCTTTGTCACCCGGAGAGATGCTGCGATATTCGCTGATCGCCGCTTCATACTTCTGTTGGCGAACTAATTCGTTCCCGCGTTTGATCGCTGCATGGTCCGCCGCTGTTTGCGCCTGATTGGTGCCCGCCAGTACCAGCACAAACAAGCTGGCGATTAACAAGGTTCTGAGATTCACTGCCTGCCTCCATAGAAGTTACTTGCAGGGTGCAGTCTAAGCTTCTATGGACCATGCGTCTTTCCTGTTATTGCTCCGCTTGCCTGTTCTTGCTGATTTGTGTTGAGCGTGCTAGGGGCGCACGTGGCCCGCCTGCATTCGAACCCGACTACGCACAAAGCGAATCCCACTCACGGCAGAGGCTATATCAATAATCGGATACCACCGGCTTCAGCCGGGTGGTCCTTCAGTTTTAACCTAGTCAGCGGTTGCACGAATGAGCGGAAGATACCACCGACTTTAGTCGGGTGGAGTTTCAACTTCTGCCATTTTTCTTCTCCGCGAGGCCGAAGTTGAAGCTCCAACCGACTGAAGTCGGTGGTATCTGTAAGAGGATTCACGAGCCCTTGACTAGGTTGAAATTGAAGGACCACCCTGCTGAAGCAGGTGGTATCTAAATTCTTGACCATGTGTCTGCCGTGAGTAGGATTTTCGCTTTCGGTTGCAAATCCTTCGTTGCAAGTGCTCCGGCTAACATCGGAAAGGAAACCGATCACCACGTACTCAAACTGTTAGTCTTGCAGACTCAGGCGGTAAAGGTGTGGGGTGGTGCCAGTGAGCTTGTGGAACAGTCGAGTAAAATGACTTTGATGACTGAAACCTGAACGCAGACTTACTTCAATCAATGACAATTCACGATCGGCCAGGAACGCTTTCGCTCGTTCGACACGAAATTTAATCAAGTACTGATGTGGTGTCGTGCCGGTAGTACGCTTGAACTCGCGCGCAAAATGGAAACTGCTCATGCCCGCGACCTGGGCCAATTCAGAAAGTCGTACATCGTTGGCATAGTTGTCGGCAATGAAGTTCATCACCTGCCGGAGTTTTGGTCCCGCGAGCCCGCCGGTAAACGAACCGATCTGACTCTCCGCGGTGGTGTAGTAGCGGAGAAGATGAACTGCCAGGACGTTAGCCAGCGACTCAGCATACAGTTGGCCACTTAAACCTTCGGAGTAAAGCTCTCCTAGCAAAGCCAGGCCAACATTATTGATGAGCTGATCACTACGCGTGTACTTTTCGACGATTTCAAAGTTGGACCGTCCTGTCTCAGACGCTGCGCGGGCGATCAACTTGGGATCAAGGTAAAGAGCAAGGTGTTCACAAGGGCTGTCGATAGTTACTCGATGCTCGAGACCGGCGGGTAGTACGCCAACACTGCCCTTGACTTGTGTGCCTTTCATGCCGCCCCCGGTGGCGGTAACTAACTCTCCTTTGGCGCCGTCGTTCAGAGCGATGAGAATTGCGTGTTCGCGATGAGAGTGTGGCGGCAACTCCCCCTCGTTGAGCATGCAGTGCTCGAGCCTGATAAGGTCCCAGTTTGCCTTGCGTTTGAAGACAGTGTCGGATGAAAAGCTCGCTTGGGCTAGTGCGTTCATATTATTTGGTTCTAGGCGCGGGCTCGATTAGGTTTTGGTTTCGTCACCGACAGGAGTGAGGCGCCGGCACTGGTTGCATAACGACCCAACCGTTCGCGGATCGCTTCGCGCGCGCGCGTAAAGGCTTTTAGATCACCGTGTAACTGAAAGGCCCAGTTGGCGCCGAGTTCGAGAGAGTTGAATTCAAACGCCAGCTGAGTGGCATCGATCTCTTTGGTTAATTGACCAGCGTTCTGGGCTTCGATAATCGTGCCCCGGAGCGTAGCCAGCCACTCTTTCATGATCTCCGCTATCCGGTCTCTTACTGGCCCGGGTCGGCTGTCAAATTCTGCGGCTGCGGCCGCGAAGAAGCAGCCTCCACGAAAGACGCCGCTTTGTACATAACCGAGCCAAATGTCGCAGAGTTTCCAAAGCCGGAGCAGTCCCTGGGCCGTTTCAAATGCGGGCCCAATGACTTCGCGAATGAAGATTGCGCGGGCCGCCTCGACGGTGGCCACCTGAAGGTCTTCCTTGGAACCGAAGTGTGCGAAAAGTCCGCTCTTACTCATGGAGAGTTCGAGGGCAAGGCGACCGATGGTTAACCCTTCCAATCCTTCGGCCGAGGCGATATGAACCGCCGTTTCGAGAATTGCCCTGCGCGTGCGTTCTCCCTGGGCCTTACGACCCTTAGCGGCCACAATTTTTGCTGCTTTTCTGAGTTGCGCTTTAGTCACACCAGGGGCTCCTGTGCTCGAGTGTATATAGCACGAACGTTCGTTTTAGAGCAAGAAAAAACAGAAAGGCGGAGTTGGGAGCAGCATTGCCGACTCGCCTAACCAAATTGCGCAACTTTTGATTAGCAGTATGGTCCCGACAATTGCCGCGATAAGAAAACGCCACTGCATCTTCTCACTCAGCCTTTCAATAATTCCACCGCTTTCAAGACGCGCAACACACAACGATTCACGTGCGCACCGAGGGCCAGCAGACCAAACCCGACGATCGAGTAACTACTCACTGTGGCAATCAGCAACAACAAGTGCAGGCGATTCGAAAGGTCGGCCAACAACAAGAACGCTCCCAGGAACAAGGCCTCCACCAGCGCCGCACATATGAACGCCAGTTTGAAATTTCTTTCACTGCGGTCAATTCGCGCGAGAGCTTTGGCGCGAACTTCATCCAGATCGATGCTTTCTGACATATTGAGACTCCTAAGGTTCAGTGCTTGAACTTGTAGATGACTACAAAAGCGGTAACGAGAAACTCGACGATTGCGAAACCAAACAGTGCAAGTTTGAAGCGTCGCTTGAAAGCTGGGTCGTCTGTTGCCTTGTTGTTGTCTAACATCATGCCTCCATTGAGCGTTTTAGTTGTTTCTGAAACTGCTGGCGCAAACTCGCCAATCCATACGCTAGTCGTGATTTGACGGTGCCAAGCGGTATCTCGAGCACGGCGGCGGTTTCCACAAACGACAGTTCGTGCAGATAGTGCAGCACTACCACAGCGCGACTCCCAGGCGGCAAGTTCCCCACGACTTCAGGTAACATTTCAATCAACTCCTGAGGAAACTCCTCGTCCCGCTGGACCGCGGGAATGACTTGCAATGTCTCATCTTCTCTAACTTGAGCGGACCAACGGCGTTCTCGTTTGAGCTGGCGGAATGCTTCCCGCGTCGCAATCTGATAACTCCAGGCCCTGAATGCTGCGGGTTCCTGTAACCAGCGCAGCTTGCGATAAATCCGGAGGAACACCTCCTGGAGCACGTCCTCAGCCAGGTGCCGCTCTCTCACGAGAGTCAAAATGTAGTTAAAGAGCGGCTCCTGAACGGACTTGAAAATCTCGTTCAAGGCTTCCTGACTCCCGGACTGAGCCTCAAGCACCAACAGTATTTCCCGCCGTGCGTCAGTGGGCTTGGCCATTCACCTATTATGACCCGGAGGAGTGCGAAAGGGTTCGGTCTGAAATTGAGGATTTGCGATTGCCAATTGCCGATTGGTTTGATTCACATGTCGCGGGCAGGCAATCGGCAATTGGCAATCAAAAATATCTAGGGTTCGGGTTTGCTGAGTAGCTTGGTGGTGTTTTCTGTGACGCTGGCAGGAAGGTCCAGGTTTGGCGAGGTGTCGGCTTCTGAAATTCCAGCTATGTGCGAGGTAGAGCGCCATTCGTCCATTGATTCGTCAGCTCCCAACTGACGGCGCATGAACCTCGATTCGAGCAGATCGCCGATGCCTGAGGTGATCGAGACGACTCCCCAAACCGTCACCCAGCCAACGAAGATTACCCAGATAATTGCCCAATCAGGATTGTGACTGAAGAGGGCCAACGGAATTCCCAGCAAGGCAGAGGCGATCACCATACCCACACCCTGCATCACATTTTTCGTGCCGTGGTGCCGGGTTTCAAGCCAATCCTTTTGTGTTGCGCTCCCGCGTTTCCTCCGCTTGGTGTTGCCTAAGGATTCAGAATCAGATAGGGCGAGGGCCACCGTATCGAGAGTTGTGCCACAGCCCCGGCAGAATTTTGCCCCATCAATGTTTTGTGCCCCACATCTCGGACAGTACATCTGCTTTAAGCGCTCCTGCTGAGACTATTACGAAGAATCACCCCCGGAGGATGCAATTAGAATCTCGAGC
>DATFRK010000561.1:0-4375 GCA_035263325.1 Pyrinomonadaceae bacterium
CTCCTGCGGCACCTTCTCTTTGACGCGTTCATAGAGTGTGGTGGCCCAATCAGGGTCGTCGAATATTACGCGGCGATTGTTTCTGATCTGGCTATCGACCTGGGTACCGCGACGGGTGTTGATGGTCGCCACCTCAGTGCCCGCTGACTGGATGCGTGAGATCCACTGCCCACACTCTTCAGCGCTGAATACGGCGGGAATCTCGAAGATGAAGGGTCTCTCTGGATCCAGTTCGGAGGCAATCATGTGTCGCCAGGAAAGTTGGGAGCCTGTTCAGTGGAAGTAATCAATTGCCGACACAACTTTCAACTGACCATTGATTTCGGCAATCTGTAATTGAAACACAGGTACATTGACAACAAACAGCTTGCTCCCCTTGGGCAAACCGAGACACTCGCTCGCACAGTTACGTTGTTTGGGTCGGTAGAGATCCCACTCCTCCAACATGTCGCGATAACCGTGCGAGTTTTCAGCCCGCACCCTTGCTACATGTTTTCGCATCAACGCACCGACACCTTCCAGCAAAGTTGTGTAACTGCGCAAGCGCTCGATGCTATCAACATTCTCCGCCAGAAAGTCGTAGTTGCCTGGTTGCCGTCTGTAATTGAGGGTGTACGGATGTTGGTCAATGAATTTGTAGATGTCTGGTGGTATTACGGGCTCGGAAGTAGTGTCGTCTTCGTGATGCTGGCTGATGAGGTACAAGGAACTAAGGTAACCCGCGTTCAACTGTGCCACGTAGAATCTGTGCAACTCAGTGCGACTGGCCTTTTCTGCCGTGTCGCGATTCAGGTTCAAGAACCAATTGGTTTCCTGATCGCTTAGATATCCAGCCAAATAGTTCTCGGTGAAAAATCTCTGGATGACTGGTTTGATGTCTTTGCTGCGCTCGAGATTCTGTGAGAACGCGACCGCATAAGCCTCGACCTTTTCCAGTTCGGCGTCATTGACCTTAACTGGTGGATGTGTCTTTCGTTCGATCAGATCGCACCCGGCGGCGAAGAGTTTTGCCGTTAGTCCGTCGGGAGTACGCCAATCTGCCGGTGTGAACTTGGTTTGTAGCCTAACGATGTTTCCTGACGTGTCGAGAAAAGTAAGGTGATAGGGACGGTAACGTTTCGCTTTACAGTTGCACTCCATCACTTCCAGTTGACTCTTGTACGTCAGTCTTGGCTCGCCGCTCATGTTTTGCGGTTGGTCGAACGTCCAACGGAATCTGACGCGGGCCACATCTTGGGTGATGAGTGTCACTAAAGTTGTGTTCAGATCAACTATGCTGTCCTCAAAGGTGTGGACGCGCTCCCACGGCTCTATTTCCTGGGTATGGACGGAGGCAGCAGAGACAAAGAACAGCAAAATCAGAGCGGATAGCTTCATATAAACAAAGCGGCAATCAACCGCTGAAGACAAGAATGTAACCGTTAGGATCTCTTACTTCGAACTCCCAGTCGCCGTAGGGTTGTTGTTTCAACGGCATCTTTATGAACGGCTGATTCCTGACAGTTTCGTAGAAGGCCTCCACTCCTTGCATGCGGATGTACGCGTCCCATAGGCCTTCAGGTCTTAGATTGGTGAGGTCAGGCTTTTGATATCCGGGGAGTGAAAGCAACATGATCTCCACTGCATCGCGTTGCAGACTGGCATAGGCATAAGGTTCCTGCTTGGGAAAAGTTCCGGCGATTTCAAAGCCGAGTTGTTGCTCATACCAACGAGCAGTCAGGGCAACATCAGAAACAAGAAGCGTCGGTACGCCCGACCTCATCTGGATCTTTGTATCTTTTGCGACAGCAGGATCGCCCATTGGTTTTTTCCTCCAGTTTATTTGAACATTCCCTTGCGGCTGCTGCAAGCGTTTGTTATGCGATCCCCTTTTAAATCCTGCCTGAAATGCCGCGACCTTCATCGAGCACTTTCTCCCTGGCAGGCCTTCAACCCAGCGGCTTGCGATAGTGTCTCGGAGCTTCAAGGCGATGCCCCTCAAACAAAAAACCACCGCTTGGCTCCAGGATCTCCTCGGCCAGGGAGATCACTTTGTCCGGGAGGCCGCCGACAAACAATTCATCGAATGCTTTGAGGAAACGTGTGCACAAATCCTGGTCGGCCTGATGCAAAATCCTGGGAATGGACTTCCCTTTCGCGGACCACAGGTTGTTGGTACGGAAATAGCAATTTGCCAGTACGTCGTACAGTTGAGCTCCCGTACCAATTAGTTCTGCCTTTGAACGCGGCTCTCTAATATCGTCCACCAAATTGGTGATGTCATAGCGGAGCTTGCGGATCTCTTCTGCGCTCAAATTTGGTGGTCCAAGTTGAATCACGGCCGCTGCCAGCTCCTTCAAAGTACGCGATAAGGCATTCGCCTGTGGAATCTCGATACCTTCCAAAACCATCTGCGCCAACGAGGGAATGCCGGAGGGACGGTCAACCTCGGAGAAAAAATAATTGAGCGTTTCCGGATCATGCACGAAGGCCTCCACCGGAAAATCCTTAAAATAGAAAGACTCCCGGTAAGGAGCAGGCAGCCGTTCGAAGATGACAACCAGGTCGAGGTCAGAAAAACGCGTGCCTTCGCCCCTGAGGATTGAACCCGCGAGGAATAGCACATTTGCGTCAGGGTACCTGGTAGCAAAGATTTCTGTCACAACCTGGGTTGGATGAGTAGACACGCTTCTTCTATCCTCAGTTCAGATGGGATCTGACCGCACAACCATTGCCAGTTATCTCAGCGACTTTCGGTCACGCGGCGACGAGATTGCCTTTTCGCACCGAGAGGGGTTGAGAGTCAAGCGCTGGTCTTACGGTGAAATTGCCACGACCGCCTTTCAATTTGCCCGGGAGTTAGAAGGGCGCGGAGTTGGCAAGGGCGAACGCGTGCTGTTTTGGGCCAGGAACCGTCCTGAGTGGGTCGCTTGTTTCTTCGGTTGCGCGCTGCGCGGAGCGATTGCCGTGCCGATCGATCTACATAGCGAAGCTGATTTTGTCAGCCGAGTTCAAGACCAGGTTCAGGCCAAGCTCGCATTGATAGATGTCGCCGGTACCCCTGCCACAAAACTAATGGTGCCCGTAGTTAATCTCGCTGAACTAAAACTTCTAACCGACAGGCACCCCCCAGCAGAGTATTCAGCTAACGGAATCAATGGGGACGATGTGGTGGAGATTGTCTTCACCTCAGGCACCACCGCTGAGCCCAAGGGCGTGGCGATCACACATCGCAATCTGCTCGCCAACCTGACTCCGCTGGAACTGGAGATCAAACGCTATTTGAAGTGGGAGCGACTGGTCCATCCGGTACGTTTTCTCAACCTGGTGCCACTCAGTCATGTCTTCGGACAATTCATGGGCATACTGGTACCCCAACTGCTTGGTGGTGAGGTTTTCTTTCAGGAATCGTTGCTGCCATCTCAGATCATCGAGACCGTAAAACGCGAACGCATTTCAGTGGTTGTTTGTGTTCCTCGCAGCCTCGAAACTTTGCGCGAAAAGGTCGAACGAGACTACGAAGCACGGCACCAGCTCGCCAGATTTCGCGGCTACTACCATCGTTCAGCCTCGGTAAACGTGCTGCGTCGTTGGTGGAGATTTCGTCATGTTCATCAAATGTTCGGGGCCAAATTCTGGGCCTTCATCTCGGGTGGCGCAACCCTGAGCGCAGATACAGAAGAATTCTGGCAGCGTTTGGGCTTTGCTGTCATTCAGGGCTATGGCATGACTGAGACCGCAGCGATCATCAGCGTCAATCATCCTTTCAAAAAAGCACAGGGCTCGATCGGGAAGGTATTACCTTGTCAGGACGTAAAACTTTCCGAGGACGGCGAAATTCTGGTGCGCGGCCAAAACGTCACTGCCGGTTATTGGAGCGACAAACCGTCGGCGACCTCAACCGAGGACCACTGGTTTTCTACCGGTGATGCGGGGGAGTTGGATGCCGAAGGCAATCTGTATTTCAAAGGTCGGAAGAAGGAGACAATTGTCACGTCGGCCGGCATGAACATTTACCCCGAAGACCTCGAACAGGCCCTTGATCGACAGCCGGAAATCAAGCGGAGCGTGGTGGTGCAAATCGACGGCTCACATGGTCCAGAACCGCTGGCGGTTTTGATACTTCGTGATAAGAAGGTCGATCCTGCTGTGGCCGTCGGACAGGCGAATAGAACCTTGGCCCAGCATCAGCAGGTTCGCCGCTGGGTTGTATGGCCCGAGCCGGACTTCCCCCTCACCTCTACGCAAAAGGTACGAAAACAAGTAGTGGCGGAGCGAATCAAGGCGTCTTTGGCGAGCGAAGCCACTACTGCCAATTTCGGAGCTGCCAGTGAGCTGGATCGGATTGTCGCCTCGGTGAGTGGGCAGAGCGCGCAAAGTTTTGTCCCTTCGGCGC
>DATFRK010000562.1:0-6930 GCA_035263325.1 Pyrinomonadaceae bacterium
AGCAATGGTACCTTCCTATTCGTCATCTTAGGCGCAGGAGAATATGTTCAGGGCAAACAAGGTACGGGCGAACAGCGTCAGATCAATGTTGTCGACAATCTGTCAATGACAAAGGGTAGCCATCAATTGAAGTTCGGTATCGATTACCGTTGGCTTGCTCCTTTCAGCAGCCCCGCGGCATACCATCAATTTGCTGCATTCTCGAGAGTGACGACGACACCCGGAAGTGCTTTGTCCGGCACTGCGTTGTTCGCCCAGGCGAGCTCCTTTCAAACGAATGCGCTGTTGTCACAAAACTTTTCTTTGTATGGTCAGGACGGGTGGAAACTCACCCCTCGGTTAACAGTAACGTATGGCTTGAGGTGGGACGTGAACCCGGCGTTGAAGGGCAAAAACCAGGCGAACGATCCATTTACGGTCGTGGGCCTGAATGATCCGCCAACGATGACACTCGCGCCTCGCGGCACACCTTTGTATGAGACGACTTATGGAAATGTCGCACCGCGCGTGGGAATTGCCTACCAATTTGGGGGGATACGAAACTGGGGCGCAGTAGCGCGGGGCGGTTTCGGAGTCTTTTACGATCTTGGTCAGGGTTCTCTTGGTGGAGTGTCCAGTTTCTTTCCATACAGCGCTGACAAAACCTTTTCACCTTCGCCGTTTCCATTAAGTGCACAGGATGCTGCTCCTCCTGTAATCACTACGAATTTACCTGCCTCAACAATTCTGATTGCCGATCGTCACTTGAAGCTTCCACGAACGTATCAGTGGAATGTCGCGGCAGAACAATCCATCGGTAGTAATCAGACTATTTCAGTCACATACCTCGGCGCGACTGGAAGAGACTTGTTGCGTGTAACAAATCTATTGAGTGTGAATCCGAACTTTGACTTCATCGCCTTCACCGACAACTCAGCAACCTCTGACTACCATGCTCTGCAAGTCAAATTTCAGCGCCGTTTGTCGCGCGGCCTGCAAGCACTCGCATCATTTTCTTGGTCACATTCGATTGATATTGCCTCAACCGACGCCATTGCGACGAACATCAATACGCCAGGCCAAATCGCTAATGCGAATGTCGACCGCGGTAATTCGGATTTTGATATCCGCCATTCATTCACTGCCGGTGTCACTTATGATCTGCCATCGCCAAGAACGCAAAAGTTCCTTAGAGCCGTATTGCGTGATTGGTCACTGGATAGTTTCGTCTTCGCGAGAACAGCTCCGCCAGTTAACGTTGTTGGCCCAACCTTCTTCGCAGCCGGCACACAACTCACTCCACGCCCAAATCTAAACCAAGGAGTTCCACTTGAATTGCATGATTCGCAATTTCCGGGTGGAAAGATTTTGAATGCGGCCGCTTTCACTCCCGCGCCTGCCGGACAGCAGGGCAATTTAGGTCGCAACGCGCTACGTGGTTTTGGCGCCTGGCAAGCCGACGTCGCTGCCCAACGACTATTTCATCTCAACGAGAGGGTTGGTCTACGCTTTCGAGCCGAGTTCTTCAACCTCTTCAACCATCCAAACTTCGGCAATCCTGTCAATACCTTGACGAGTCCTCTGTTCGGTCGCTCAACGCAGACGCTGGCGAACAGCCTCGGCTCAGGCGGCGCTAATGGCGGGTTGAACCCTCTTTATCAAATCGGCGGACCACGCTCAATTCAGTTTGCACTCAAACTCCAGTTCTAAATACACAAGGCTGCAACTCGACAACAAGTAGAGTCAAAGAGATCCGACCGTTAGGAGAGATCTTTTATCCCTCAAAAGAGTTACCGAATCATTGCTAGAGTTGGGGTGTCGTCATCTGCCGTCCACTCTTACACTCAGGCCTGTGCAACGACTGTTTTCCATGTTTCCTCAGGGCGGGCCGGGTTTGGCATTGTTCCTATTACGGATATCTGTTGTGTCTTTTCTGATCATCCTGGCGGTGAACTATAGTGGTCCATATTACCGCCTGGTCGTTGCTGCAATCGCTTTGATTTCGGTTTCCCTGCTTATCGGATTCCTAACGCCATTCCTCTGCGCGTTTGCGATAGCGGTTGTCCTGGGAAACCTGTTGCTCAATGCCCACGCAAACATCGTGATTTGCGTGATCGCGATAGCCAATGCCGTTGCGCTTGCTCTTCTCGGTCCTGGTGCCTATTCGTTGGACTCCAAACTTTTCGGGCGTCAGGTTACAGTCGTTCGTCCCCGCAAGAACTCGTTCTAATTCACGAAAAAAGTTTTGAATTGTGGTTACACGACTCTTACCCTATCGAGGTACATGTCGTTCGCCCGATGTAGGGTTCCGCAGAAACACCAACTAGGACAAACTTAGGTCGAAAAGCTAAACAGTTTACGGAACGAATAGTTCTGAACCGGTCGTTGAAAAGCCCCGATGAATTCCAAGGAGGTAGAGATGACTTTAAGTGTTGTGTCAGAGCCTCAACCATCATACGACGACGAAATGATCACAAGTGTTGATTTCGACGCTGGCGAGCGGGGTTCGGCTCCTGACTTTGCGGCTGATCCTATTTTCCCAGGGATCATTGGACGTAGTGAGAAACTGCGCCACATCCTGCGACTCGTAGAACTGGTGGCCGCGAGTGATTCGACTGTACTGTTATTGGGAGAGACCGGTACAGGCAAGGAACTGATTGCGCGAGCAATTCACGAACGTAGTCAGCGACACAGGCAGGCGTTTGTGACTTTGAACTGTGCCGCGATTCCGAGTTCGTTATTCGAAAGTGAACTGTTCGGCCACGAGCGCGGCGCTTTCACCGGTGCGAATATACAGCGCGCGGGACGTCTTGAGTTGGCTGACCGAGGAACTCTGTTTCTCGATGAAGTCGGCGAGATGCCACTGGAACTACAACCAAAACTCTTGCGCACGTTGCAGGAGCACACATACGAACGATTAGGTTCCTCGCGTAGCAAGAATGTGGATGTAAGACTGGTGGCCGCGACCAATTGCGATCTGGAAGAGATGATGGAAGAGAAGCAATTTCGGCAGGATCTGTTCTATCGTCTAAATGTGTTCCCGATTCGTATTCCACCCTTGCGCGAACGTCCCGAAGACATTCCCTTGTTGGTCGAACATTTTACACAGAAGTACGCGCGCGAAATGGGTAAACAGATCGACACGATTCCCGAGTCGACGATCCAGAAATTGCAGCGTTGGTCCTGGCCAGGGAATGTGCGGGAATTGGAGAATTTGATCGAACGATCAGTAATCCTTACATCCAACAACGTGCTTGCGGTTGCGCTACCGAAGAAGATGACTGAAGCAATAGATGCGGCAACTATTGTCAGCGACTTCGAAGAGCAGCAGCGAATCCGGCAGATACTTCAGGAAACCAAAGGCCGCATCAGTGGACCAAACGGAGCCGCTCTTCGCCTGGGTGTAAAGCGCAGCACTTTGCTTGACCGCATGAAGAAATTTGGCATTAATCCACGAGACGCCAAGATCAAATACGCGGTATCTGACGAAGCAGCTCCCAAGGCGCGTTATGCCTTCGCGTAAACCGTTAACCCGGCCAGGTGGTTAGCATCTCACTAGAAACTCTGTGCAGCTGTATCTGTGTGCGAGCCAGCGCAGAGAAAATTTCAACGCCCGCCACCTAAAACGCGGAGACGCAAGACCGTCCGAGGAACATTGATCTGGACCTCGCCGATAGGCTGCCGGAATTGTCAGTCGTTCCCTGCTCAACAAGAACTTACTTGTCCGGCACTCCTCAAATCAAACAATCACCTTCATCACAAACAAAGGAACTTACGAGGATCTTCGGCGCTCGCCAGCGGATAGAAGGTGGCAAGCAATTTGCTTTGTTAAATTGCGAACGAGTTCCCTGAATAAGGGTTGAAAGATTTTCAAGTGAGCGCAGCTAAATGAAAGTTTGTGCTCGAGGTTGGTGGATTTCTTGCAACAGCGCGCGCGGAGTCCACCAGACTCAACAACCTGTAGGTGAGGTTATGAAAACGTTGATACGAGTAGTGAAACGAAGCAGCGCAGAGAGCAAAAATGATACTGCAGCGACACCAGCAAAGCCACGGTTAACAACTGAGATGATCATAAAGAGCTGGATCATAGAGTCGCGTGAACGGCGACAAGCGGCAACGAGTCAGCTTCACAGTTCCATCGGTTGGGAAGAGCTTGGCAGTTCTGCACGTGGCCAGCGAGCTCCAAACCAACTTCCAATCCCATAACCCGCACGACATTGCCTGCGCCGAACTCGCTCGATTACGACGCAGCCTGAGGCCCGCTCGCTACCTCGCGCCAAGGCCATTTCATATTCTCTTCTTCTTGGTGAAAATCTTTTCACGATGCCGGCCGGGCGGCGTCAATGGGGAACGGCGTGTTACCAGACGAACTCGGGCCGTGATTCTGATTGATTTAAGAAGCTAATGAACGTGCTGCCGGAATTGACGGGGTTCTCCTGGAAACTTGGCGGCATTCCTCCCGACATTTCACGCGTTGATAGGCCTACTCTCCTTTACAACCAGCCATTTTCATTTTGGCAAACCTATTGCTAGACGACATGGGTAGGTTCTTACCTCAGTTTAATGTTTCGTAACCCTGGCACCCGTAAGAACTCCGGAAAATTGAAGAGGGTGAGCAATAGTTTACCGTTTTCTTGGAAATGAGCCGCCTATGAGATCAGTTAAAGGGTCAGCAGAGCGCAAAGCAGACGGAATGTCCACATCGCGGACGGTAAGAAGTCTATGTTCAGTTCGAGCAGTTTTCCTGGCTATTGGACTAGTTCTGCTCGTCGCCCCGTTTACGACTAAAGGTCAGACCACAACCGATTCACTTACGCTCGATCAGGCCATCGATCTTGCTCTAAAAGACAACCATATCGTGAAGATCGCGGAACTTGGGGTTGAGCGGGCAAATGAGGATATTTCAGCCGCGAAAACTGCGCGTCTTCCTTCGTTACATTGGTATACGCTCGTCTCAGGTAATCTCGCGCACAATACAATCAAAGTGCCGAATCCTGTGGACAACCAATTTCCTGGTCTTGGTCCATTCTTCGCGCTAAATCCGGATCGCAAACCTATCGTGTTCTTTGGTGGTACTGCCGTTCTTCCGCTGACCCAGCAGTATCGAATTGGCTTGCACATAAATCTCGCGCGAGTTACGCGAGAGTTGGATCAGGCGAAGCTAAAGCAAGAACAAAACGAAACGATCGATAAAGTAAAGAAGGCGTATTACGCGATTCTGCAAACGACGAGTGCCTTAGGCAGCGTGCGGGAGGCTCTCAAGTCTTACCGCGAGCTCGACAAGGTTACAGGCGATTACGTCGTCCAGCAGGTCGCACTGAAAGCTGATCATCTCGTCGTGCAAACACACCTGGCGAAAGTTGAGTACGAGGAACTGGAACTAAGCAATCGATTGGCAACCCAGAAAGAGCAGTTAAACAGTCTGCTGGGTCGGGAGGTAAGCACAGCGTTTGAAGTCGCACCCGTTTCAGAGTCCGTTTCGTTCAAACCTGATTTGCTGGAGGCTAGAAAAATCGCATTAGAGCGGCGCCCTGAACTACAACAGGCGAAATTAACGGTACAACAAGCCACTCTCGACAGGCGCATCAAGAAGTCAGAGTACATTCCCGACGTAAGCGCCGGTTTTGTTTATTTGGCGCCGCGCAACACTGACAGCGTCATTCCGAGGAACTTCGCAAACGTTGGTGTGATTGTGAACTGGGAGGTTTTTGACTGGGGTAGAAAGAAACACGAACTCGCCGAGAAGGAACTGGCAGTTGAACAAGCGAAGAACGGAGTGAAAGAAACAGAAGACCAGATCCTCATCGACGTCGGCGACAAGATGCGAAAACTGGAGCAGAGTGGTCGGGCACTGCACGTAGCACAGCTCGGCGAGGATTCAGCCAAGGAGAATCTGCGCGTGAGCACTGGAAGATATAAGTTTCAGGCAGTGATGCTTTCGGACGTTCTTCAATCCCAGGCGCAACTGGCTGAAGCGAGCCACGAATATCAGCAAGCATTGTTAGCCTTCTGGACTGCCAGGGCGGAGTTTGAAAAGGCTCTGGGAGAGGACAAATAAGATGTCTGTTAAGGAAGCAACCACGACCAAACAAACGACTGCTGTCCAGCCCTCCAAACCGCCGGCAGAGCCGGCCGTGCCCGCCAAGGACGAGAACCACACCGCAGCGACACCAAAGGAGGTCACGCCACGCACTACGGAGGTAACTAAAGCTTCAAAGCCCTCGTGGATAAGTCGATTGAGTTTTAAACAAGTAGTCCCGGTGGTGATCCTGTTATTGGCAGCCGGCATCCTTGTTGGAATCACGAGCGGTTGGAATTGGTTTGTTGGCAGTCGCGGCAAGCAAAAAACGGACGACGCAATTCTGCGCGCTGACATTACTCCTTTGAGCACACGAGTCTCTGGGACGGTTGCTCAAGTTTTCGTTAGTGATTATCAACGGGTGAAGGCCGGTGACCTGCTCGTGCAGTTGAAAGATGAAGACTTCAAGGCCCAGGTCGCACAAGCTGAAGCCGGAGTTGCGGCAGCAGAAGCGGCCCTGGAAACCAACGCAAAGCAAAAAGAACTACAAGCATCAAGAATAGCGCAGGCGCAGGCAGGGACCCACGCGGCGAGTGCCGAAATAGCCCAGGCTGGCGCGGGGATTGAAGGAGCGAATGCGGACGTTGCTGATGCGCAAGCTGCAATCGAAGTCGCCCAGGCGAAGATTCCCGATGCCCAGGCTGGAGTCGATGCCGCTCAGGCCGACGCGGAAAGAACCCTTCTGGAGAGAAAGCGACAGGAAGCATTAGTCGAGTTGGGCTCCGCAACCAAACAAAAACTCGAGCAAGCGGTCGCCGACCAGCAGCGTTATGCAGCAATCCTTGATAGCCGCAAGGCAGAGTTAGCCCAGGCTCGTGCTTTGCTCGAAAGTCGACGCGCAGAGCTTCTAAAGACACGCGCTCAGGTAACAT
>DATFRK010000563.1:0-2896 GCA_035263325.1 Pyrinomonadaceae bacterium
GCAGTATTTAGTACTTAGTATTTAGTACTTAGGAAAATCAAAGGCGTCCTGCGGGACGCCTTTAGTTTTTCAGTAGAACTTGTATGCAGAAACCGACGTCGCTGCCGACGCCAGGTTTTGTACTAAATACCCAGTACTAATTACTTCTGTTTTCTCTCGTCGCTGGCGATGAGACCGTCTTTGATGTGAATTACGCGGTGGGCGTTTTCGGCGATATCGGCTTCGTGCGTCACCAGCACGATGGTATTGCCTTTCTTGTGAAGCTCCGAAAACAGCGTCATGATCTCCGCGCCGGTCTGCGAGTCCAGGTTGCCGGTTGGTTCGTCGGCAAGGATGATGGAAGGATTGTTGACCAGGGCGCGGGCAATGGCCACACGCTGGCGCTGTCCGCCGGAAAGTTCATTCGGCTTGTGATTCATGCGGTCCTCAAGATCAACCGCATGAAGGGCACCCTTGGCGCGATCAATCCTTTCCTCCGCGGGCGTACCACTGTAAATGAGCGGAAGTTCTACGTTGTGCAAGGCAGTAGCACGGGCCAGCAGATTGAACGTCTGAAAAACGAAGCCGATTTCCTTATTGCGGATGCGCGCCAGTTCGTCGTCGTCCAGCTCACTGACCAGGTTTCCATTCAGCCAATACTTTCCCCTGGTTGGAGTATCGAGGCAGCCGATCAGGTTCATCAAGGTAGACTTGCCTGAACCGGAAGGGCCCATGATGGCAACGTACTCGCCACGATCGATGCTGACATTCACGCCGCGAAGCGCATGCACCTGCTCGGCACCCATCTCATAGGTCTTCCACAGGTCTTCGGTGCAGATCATGCAGTTCGACGGAGGCGCTTTCAACACGCTCTCGGAAATGTCAGCGACTTGAGTTGCCATGCGTTGGTCTCTCCTGCTTTCCTCCACAAATATGGCCCTATGTATTTAGACGTCGAATCATGGCCGAAGTTTACGTTTCTTCCTTGACGGCAACGGAATTGTCCACCTTGACTCCGGTGCCGTTGCGAAGCGTGCGCAACACCTTGTAGCTGCCGGTAACGATATCTTCACCCTCTTTCAATCCGGTCTTGACCTCGATATCGGTTGTGCCGGTAATGCCGGTTTCAACCTGGCGGAATTCAACCTTCTTGCTCGGCAGAACGACGAATACTCCCTGAATTTCTTCTTTTTTCTTTTGCTGATTCGCCACCGGCTGAGCTTTGCTCTTGCCCTTGTTATTCTGCGCTTCCAGATCGGCCTTATCGCGAATGGTCAAAGCCTGAATGGGAATGGTGAGCGCGCTGCTGCGCGTTCCAGTCGTGATTTTTGAGGTGGTGGAGAGGCCGGGGCGCACGTTCTCCGGAGGATCCTTGAGAGTAACGACGACTTTGAAATCCTTGGCTTCCTGGCTGCTCGCAGTGCTTTGCGAAGTTGCCAGTCCGGTTGAGCGGACGATGGCATTGTCGCCAATCTCGGTGACCTCGCCTTTGAAGGTCTTTCCCGGAATCGCGTCAATGGTGACTTCAGCAGTCTGGCCCAGCTTCACATTGACGATGTCCGTTTCGTCGACCTTCACTTCGGCAGTGATAACCGACATATCGGCCAAAGTCATCAAAGTGCTGCCCGGCGAGTTCTGAATGCCAACGACAACGGTTTCGCCTTCATGTACTGGCAAATAGGTGACAACACCGTCAAACGGCGCCGTGTAGCTGGTCTTGCTGAGCAGGTCACTGCTACGGGTGAGCTGGGCTTTAGCTGTGGTGATGTGTCCCTGCGCGGAATCAAGCTCAGCTTTGGCCTGGGCCACGCGTGCCTGGTTCTGCGCCTCGGTTGCCACGGCCACTTCGTACGCCGCCTTCTTGGTGTCGTAATCGGCTTTGGGAATGAGCTGGTCTTTGTACAAACTTTCAGCGCGGTCATAGTCCAGCTTGGCGCGGGCCAGATCGGCTTTGCTGCTGTTGAGTGTCGCCATGAGCGTTCTCAGATTGGCGTCCGCAGCAACCGCGTCAGTCTCATTGCTGGACAGGGTCGCTTTGGCTGCGGCTACGTCAGATGCCGACTGAACATTTTCAAGCTGGGCAAGTATCTGTCCCCGTTTAACGTGTTCGCCTTCTTTCACGAACAAGCGTGTGATCCGGCCAAAAGCATTTGCCCCGACGTTAACTTGCAACTTGGGCTTAATCTCACCGGATGCGGTGACGTAGGATGCAATGTCTTGCTTCATCACCTTGCCGGTCTGCACAGTAACAAGACTCTTCTGCGTCTGCGTTACAGAAAAACCGACAATAGCGAGGGCGACAATAACGCCGAGCACGATCAAGAGGACTTTTTTCTTTGTCTTCATGAATGCCTTTCACAGCCACCGCAGAGACAGGGTACACCTGAAGATATATACGCCATCGTGACCCGGAAGGTTCCAGGATTCAGCGGAGGTGTCACACGTCAAGCCGTTTATTAAGTGGTGAACCGCTTCCTGATTATAACCAGAGTAACGCTGAAGAACCAGCTATTCTGTAACAAAACAAAGGATTTCTTTGTGTCAATTTAGATGAGACAAATTTAATCTTGGGCCGCCGACTATAAACGGGGTTGTCATTTCAGGAATTATTTGAAGTCGTGATGGATTTACTTGCTTCTCTGACGGTAAAGACTTAGGATGTGTGCACCCCTACTCCTAAACTTCCATGTTAAGGAGTCACCCAGGTGTGCATCCAGCGTTTTACTCCCCTTTTTTTCCTAGTGCCAATAGTTTTCCCGGTTTGTTTCGCAGGCGCATCAGCCATCGATTCCAGCCAGCCACCCAAGGAACCTGCTCAAACACAAATTAGCCAGGACCAGGATCCACTCAGGCGGCCGCTCAAAAGCAAGCAGTTGAAGGCCAATCAGGAAAGGGAGAGCAAACATTATCGGGACTG
>DATFRK010000564.1:0-11394 GCA_035263325.1 Pyrinomonadaceae bacterium
TCATTCAGACCCATGCCGAGATAGCGGTTAAGGTAGAAGTTGACGAACAGCGATGTGATTGCGCCAACGACGTACGCACAAACCGCTGACCACCATGGTCCACCCTTCGCAAGAAATCCATAGAGGAGCGGCAGGCCCAGGGGAATCAGGAACATTGATTCAAGAATGAAGAGCAAGGTAAAGATCCCGGTCGCACCCTGGGCAAAAAGAAGGGCGACGCAAATAATGACCAGACCTACTCCCAGCGAAGTTAGGCGACTCGCCGTCAGCATGTGGCGATCGGATGCATCGCGGCGCAGGTAACCCTGGTAGATGTCTTTCGCGAAGATGCCGGTGATGATGTGGTTGTGCGCGGAGAGCGAAGCCATTGACGACGCGAGCATTGCAGCCAACAACACACCGATCATCCCGGGTGGCAAAACTCGTAAGCCCATGGCGATGTAGGCAGCTTCGGACGGTTGCTTGAGACCGTTTGCGGTCGTTCCCAGATCTGGTAAAGCGACGCGGGCGACGAGAGGTGGCAGATAAAAAATGACGCTACCGATCGTAAACAGCACCATGCAAAGGATTGCGATTCTCCTGGCTGATTGTTCCGTATCTGCACAGAAATAACGTTGCGCGTTGCCGAAGTTGTTGTACCCGGTGGTTTGGGAAATCGTATAAACAATCAGAAACAGCCAACCGTATTCACCGGTGAATGGATTGAAGTACCCTGCGGGAGCCTGCGCCACGAAGCTGCTGAGTCCGCCAACGTTCGACAGAGAGAGAACCATCAAGACGCAGGCAATGGGAAACAGGAACATGAACTGGAACATGTCTGTGAAGCAGACAGCCCAGTAGCCGCCGAGCACTGTGTAGGCCAGCACAACCAGGCCACAGATGATCACCAGGTACTCGACCGGAATACCCAGGGCAATCGACATAAAACTCGATAACGCGAAAAGTCGTACCGAGCCAAACATCAACTGGCTTGGACCAGTCAGCCACGAAAACGTTTTATGGGTACCTTCGCCGAACCGGCTGCGTATGTACTCAACAACTGTCGTTACTCTTGAACGTCTCCAGGCCTGGGCGAACACCAGGTAGCCAAACCAAAATGCCGGCACTGCGAGGGCCATCAGGAAAACTCCGATCACTCCCTGTCGATAGGCGAAGCCGGCACCACCGGTGAAAGTCCAGACCGAGAAACCAGACATGAATGAAGCCATGCCTGCGACCCACCATTCAACTCGATTGCCGCCCTTAAGAAAGTCTGCGCCCACCCGCATGTAACGCATAAAGTAGGCACCGATTCCCGCCATGAGCAGGAGATAACAAACAAGCACCACGTAATCGATGACGTGAACTGAGCTATGCATGTTTGTTCTCGCTTAGAACCCCGCGTTTGATAGTTATTAGAAAAGGGGAGTTTCGCCGACGAATAGCCCTAGCTAAGAAATTCTGCCGAGTCCTTATCGATGAACAGATGCGCGTCCGGATGAGTTCGCAGGATAGAAGCAGGACAACTTGTGCTGATCGGTCCTGACACCGTCGCTTGAATAGCTTTTCGCTTGGCAGGACCCGGGGCGATCGCAAACAGTTTTGGTCGCGCCATTAAAGTCGGAATAGTCAGCGATAAAGCATCGTGGGGCACTTCATCAAGGGATGAAAATGCTCCATCATTCACTTGTTGGTTGCGACATACTTCGTCGAGTTGCACTACCTTGACAGTCTGCGGATCGTTGAAATCACAGAACGGCGGATCGATGAACGCCAGGTGGCCGTTTTCTCCTATCCCCAGTACGGCAAAGTCAGGCGGATTCTCTTGAAGCAATTGCGCATAACGTTTGGTCTCCTGTATCCCATCGGCTGCGTCACCGCGTAAACCATGAAAAGCACCAAGCGGCACTTTGTCTACCAAGCGATCAATCAGGAAGCGCCGAAACGACTGTGGGGCCTGGTCATCCATTCCTAAATACTCGTCGAGGTGGAAAGCGGTTACGCGAGACCAATCGATGTCTGGAGCTTCCGCGAGGGTAGCGAGAAACTCGTTTTGTGACGGCGCAGATGCCAGGATCACTACAGCCCTGCCGCGCTCTTGAATCGCCCGTCTGATTTCGGCAGCGATTACAGAAGCCGCAGCTTTTCCCATTAGTGCGCGCGATTCGTAGACGTAAACGTTGAGGTTATCGGCGCGAAAATTCCTATCCATACCCTCTTGCATCGATGCAGTTGATTCCATGTTTCTCCTCGATAGATCTAACCGATCTCTGGTCCGGCGATAGCAAACACGAAGGACGAAGTTTTCTCACTCGCCCTTCCCCAACTCATTCGGATGAACTCGCGTTCCTTTACGAATCCTCGCGTTACCAAGATACCGGGCTGGACACTGCCAGGGTTGAAGTCGACATACACGCGCTGCGAGCCCAATTGGCTGAGCGCTCCATCAAGCAAAAGTCCTATCTGCGCCGACTCGCTCGTCACAACTGGACCAATGTATGCAGCTTTACTACCAGTTCGGAGCAACGCGTATCCCGTTAACAAGCCGTCGTAGGATCGAACCAATACTGGCGGAACAGGCTTATTGCTAATCAGTGTCTCAAGCAGTTTCGATCGATCTGCTCCGAACGCGTGACGATCAAGCAGCAACAACTCCTGACGCGACTTGCTGTCCAACGTCGCTACAATTGTCACCTCATCGTTGGCCACGGTCTCCGCTTTGCCGGTACCGCCCCATCGTTCAACGCGCGACTCAACCTGGAAACCAAGCTTCTCGTAAACTTCTTTCCCTTGCGACGTCGCGTCCAACTTTACTGTCGCAACTTTAGGCTTCAAGTAATCGAGTGCTGTTGTCATTAGCTTCGTAGCAATGCCTGAACGCCGCTGTTCGGGTCGCACCAGAACCATTCCAATCCATGCGAGCTCTCGCCCATAACAGGTCGTCGTTGTAGTCCCGACGAGTTGGCCATTGAGCACTGCAGCGAAACAACCCTCGGGTTCGAGTTTCAGTAAGGTGCGCCAATCGTTCTCGGTCTGATTCCAACCCGCAAACTCTTTCAACTCCATTGCCGCGGGTATATCCGACTCCCGCAGTAAACGGATCTCAATCATCTGCGGATTGTGCATCGTGCCTTAACCCAGTGCTGATGCATGCTCGGCCCAAACATTGTTTGCCGGCTCCATACAAAACTCGGCCATCTGTTTTATGTTCCATTCAATAGGCCAATCAAAGATCCGCCTCAGATGCAGCAGCCACGCGAGCAGTCCTTCTTCCGGATGAAAACAAAGTTCGAGTAACGCCCGCGCAGTTTTCCCTCCAGTTTTCATGGTGTACTCACCGCTCGGCAATTGAAAATAAGTGTGCATCTGGAAACTGCTGGCGCCGCAGAGAAGGTACTCTGCCGCAATGCGACCGGAGACGATGTTGCCGGTCCCGCTGATGGGCAGACGGCAAACAGGAATGGCTCCTAAGCGCTCAAGTAAACGCATCTCGGCCAGCACCGCCAGATTACGAGCACTAAGATCCGGACCGCCATAGGCAATTCCGCGCACACCATCGAACTCGCGAAGGGGATCGAACAATCGATTCGCATAGACGAGAAAGTCAGGCACGTCATCACCGGAACATTGCTCGTTTATGGCGCGCAGCATCTCAAGCTGAAAGGCATCGTCGAGAATTGCGTTGAAGACTTTTAGCCCAATTTTGATCGGCGACGAAGCTGCCGCCTTCCTGATCAGAGACGTAACCCGGGTTAACCACTGGATGATGATTTCTGCTTGCGCCGCTCGATCTGAACCTGCGAGCGTGGGACTAAAGTCTTTTTCAATGGGCATCGGCGCAGTCGGATAATGACGCTGCCAGACTTCGAGCAAACGCTGCGTCGTGTACTCATACTCGCCGGTTTTCCACTGACCTTCAGCGGCACCGGGCAGGTGATACTTGCAAGAAGGAACTACCGGGACCGAGACAGGTTTCGCGATCGAAAGTGCTTCATCGAAAAACTCCAGATACTTTTCGAAAGTGTCGTACCAACCACGACCCTTCCAGGAAACGGTCCAACCGGGCGTCTGATCCGTTCCAACAATTCTTTCAACCACCATCCGCGTCTCTTCGATGGCCCATTCACTCATTGACTGAGCGCCCGAGGCGTCCTCGGCGATAATGGACTTCAGCACCACGAAGCCAAGACCGACTTCGCAATCACGTCGGACCTGGGCAGTATTTAATGAAAGTTGACCCGACGCCTTGCCGAAGGGATTCTTGATGAGGAGATCGCCGTACTCGCTACTGAGGTCGATCTGGTACTGCTCCTGAACATATTGTTCGAGCGCAGCAGGCAAGCCAGTGCAGAATCTTTCGTAGTCGCGACGCAGAGCGGCGCGCTGAGATGGGTCAAGATCAGGTTGTCCTTTTACCAGCGAAAACATAACGAATTAACCAGCACACCCGCTTGTTAGCGTATTGATTGCCGCCCCAATATTCGCTATCTCGATTCCACTCAACTCCGGTCCCCACGGATCGGTTGCGGCTTCCGGGGGAATGATCCCGAGTTGCGCAAGGGCGATTAGGATTCTGCCGATATAACCCTCCATTGGATCGACGAAAAGCACTTCAGCAAGTTTGTCGATCTCATCAGATAGTTCGAGGAATCGTTCAGTGTTCCCCTCAAAGTGAGCAGCAAGCAACGCCGTTTGCATCTCGGTGCAAATTGCCCCTAACCCGATCAGTGCAGCACCAGCTCCTCTACGCAAACTGTAACCAAGGAACCGATCTTCTCCAGTGATCAGAAGCTTGTCTTGCTGTCGAGTTTGGATGTGACGGGCCACGTCCTGGAAAGTCATCACGCTATCGAGGGTCGCCATCTTGATACCGATCACATTAGGGAGCGATAAGAGATCATCCAACACACTCAGGTTGTAACGAACTCCACCGGCGGCCTCATACAGGTAGAACAATACAAGTGGCACTCCCAGGCTCGCCAAGCGCGCATGATGGTCCACTATCAGCTTGTCTGCCGCTTCGTGATGCTTTAGCCAGAAGGGCGGATAAACGAGTAAGGCGTCGGCGCCGTATTCAACTGCGAGCGACGCCATCTCCATCGTATCGCTCGTCGCACGTTCTGGGGTTGCTTCCTTAATGCGGTTGCCCACGCCAGCGATCAAAGGCTTGTCAGGTAGACCGTTGCGCCAATCTTTCATGACTCGTCGGGCCGTGTCAGCGTCCAGCAGGAGTCCTCTTCCCGTGTGCGCCCAGACAGCAACGCCGGCAATTGCTTGTGTCCGCATATAAGCGACGTATGCTTCATGGGCAGACGCGTGAAAATTACGACTGCGGTCAAACATCACCGGTACGGCGGGAATAAGGCCGCCCGTAAGCAATCTCTTTATTTGATCCGGAGTCATAGGTTGAGAGCCTCTCATACCGTCAGCCCATATGCGGCACTGAGAGAAGACTATTCTGCACGAGCGTAAGCGCTCCTTTCAGACTGGGACGCACTTCGAACGCTGATGGTCTAATGGCAATACCGTGTGACCGAGGCGCCAACAAGTTGCGCTTGGTTTCTTCCGCAATGATTGGCTCAATCAGACCCCAGGCCTTTGTAATTTCACCGCCGATCACGACTACTTCTGGGTCGAGTCCATTGATTAGACCCGTGATGCCAACGCCCAGATAGCGTGCGGTTTCGCGTACTGCTTCGGTTGCGGCCGCGTCTCCCGCCTCAACTAACTCAACCAGCTTTCGCATGGTCGAAACGCGTTTTCCCCCGTTGCCACGAATATCCGCGTACCGCTTAAGCGTCGCCTTGTCTGACGCATAGAGGTCCCAACAACCGCGCTGACCACAACGGCATTCTGGTCCATTGAAATCAATCGGAATATGTCCAAACTGACCCGCCGAATTGTTTCCTCCGCGATATAGACCACCGTCGATCACAACTCCGCAAGCCAAACCCGTACTCACGCTGACGTAAAGCAAGTTGCGAACATGCGCGTATTGAGCTTTGCCGTGCCAGATCTCGGCCAGCGCCGAACAGCGGGCCGAGTTGTCGATCGTAACGGGAAGACTGGTGGCCTTCTCCAGCAGTTGGACCACTGGCACGTCGCGCCAGGGTAAAACCACTGAGAGAAGGAATTTGCCGCTGTGATTGTCCACCAGTCCCGGCAGGCTAACCCCGATTCCAGGAAACTCAATAAATGATTCGTGTTTGCTGCGAAGCTTACGAATCTCTTTTCCGATCTTGTTCAGGAATGCACCTGCATCAGCTCCAGTATCAAAACTATTGCGGGCAACGATACGATTGTTGAAATCACTAAGGGCCAGGATCGTTTCATCAGAGCGGATATCGACTCCAAACAATCCGAAACGCTTACTGTTGAGCCGTAGCGGAGTGGGCGGCTTACCGCCGATTGGTGTGGTTCTTCCCGATCCTTCTTCGATAATGCAGGAGTCTTTTAGCAGCTCACTGGTTATGGTGGAAATCGTGGCCTTGTTCAGGCCGCTGATTTTTGCGATGTCCGCGCGGGAAATTGGCTGCCGATCGGAAAGGATACTGAGAAGTATCCGACGGTTAACGAGCCGCAGCATGTCGTGCCCGGCGGCCTTTACGTCGTCAAGATTGGGCTTCCGCGTAAACCTGTGACGCGCATGGGGAGCCTGAAGTTTAGCGAACTGTTGGGTCAAAGTTACTCCCGTAACGGTTTTTCGTTTCCGTAACAAAGAAGGATCGCGACCAAAAGGAGAAGAGTGAGCTTCTCCTTTTGTCTCGGCCCATTAAACACTTTCAATAACTAGAAAGTTAAGCGCAAACGAATCCGCACGGAGCGACGGTTATCGATGCCTTCCTGGGAGTAGCTTATGTTGTTGCGCCCGAAGTCGGGATTGATATTCACATTCTCGATCACCAGCTTACCGGCTGGATCTACCCCGATGTCAAAGTCACCAACGTTAGCAAAGAACGTATCCAATGGTGAGAACAACGGATGATTGAAGACGTTATTGAAATCTGCACCAACTTCAAGCTGCGTGTTTTCATTAAACCTGAAGAATTTATGCACACCGAGGTTAACTCCCCAAGTACCCGGTCCCCTCAGCAAATTTCGCGTTGCCACCGCAGGATTGTCGAACAGATCCGATCCTAACGGTGGCAACCCGAACGCAGCCGGATTGAACACCTGGTCACCGCTTAAATTTGCGTAGGGATCTGAAATTACCAACGGGCGGTAAGTGTTTGACGAGAAGTCACCAACGGCATCGATAAAGCCACTGCCGACGTTGCCTGGTCCAAGGAAGCCAAAGTTGCCGCAGCTGTTGCAGACCCAGAACGGCGTGAAACCTGTGCCGCTCTTGGCAAACATGTTCCAGGTGAGATCCCACCCTCCGATAACACCGTCAGCCCACTTTGAGATCGATCTTCCATAGGCGCGTTCACGACCAAAAGGAAGCTCGTAACTTCCATAACTTACAAACCGGTGACGCGAAACGAAAGAGTCGCGGCCGAAGTCGACATCTGGCGCGAATTGATTATAAAGCGTGCCGCCCAATGACGAATTTCCGACGTCGGTACCACTCGACTTCTGATCAAGTAGCGTGTAGGAGGCGTTAAACGTCAGACCGCGCGCAAAACGGCGATTGACTTCGAACTGCAAAGCATTTGATCGACCATGACCGGTATTACCATAGGTGGCCAGAAAGTCGCCCAGCTTTGGGAATGGTCGGCGGGCCGCATCTGCCGGTGAAACTACACAGTCACCTTCGTCAATTGGATCACAAAGGTCTCCATCTTCGTTGTGAACTCCGAAAGGTATGTTGTTCGGCGGCAGTTCATTCAAGTCGCGACCGGCGATCAAGCCGTGTTGACGTGAGCCAACATAAGACACTCGCAATGCGAGACTCGCCCTGAACTCGCGCTCAAAAGTAACGTTGTACTGTTCGATTCGGGGGGATTGCAGATCAAACGGAATGGCGTTCGCAGCCAGCGCTGTAAAATCATTGGGATCTCCAACGCTTATTGTGCCTCCAGAGAACGGTGTAATACCGCGGGGATTGATTCCTCCGGGCAAACCTTGAGTACCTCTCTTTGTAACTGACTGATTGAAGGCGTTCGTTGCCAGTGCGTCACGCATGCCTTGCGCCGCCGAAGTTGGATAATAGACCCCGTACCCGCCTCGCAGTACCGTTGCGTCGTTGACACGCCAGGCAATACCAAGCCGAGGGGCAAAGTTGTTCCTATCTGTCCGCAACAGGCCTCGGCCCACGTTGGCCTCGTCTGCCGTAACCACTCCGTAGGTGATGAATCGAGGATCCAGGAGAGAGAGGGTCTTGTCGCTGGGGATAACAAATCGTCCCTGGAAGCCAGGATTGACAGAAGTTGACGGATCAAAATTAACCATCAGGTCATTTTTCTCGACAAACGGTGTAATCAGTTCATACCGCAGGCCGAGATTGAGAGTTATTGACGGTCGAATTTTGTAATCATCCTGAACAAAGAAGCCATTCTCCCAGTTGGCAACGTTCAAGTCGCCACGACGGGTGGACCCAACGTAAGTCGCGGAAGTTGGCGGCAGCCCGAGAAGAAAATTCGCGTAGGAAGTAAACGAAGTGCCCCAGTTAAGAAAGCCTCGCGGGTTACCTCTGGTCGCAGAAAAACCATCCGTTGCCTGATTTCTTACGAAGTCGGCTCCGGCCCGAATGGAGTGATCTCCGATGGTCCAGGTGACCGTATCACCGAAGGTAGCAAGTTTTTGATCGAGGTTACGATTGATACTACGACCACCATTACCGATTCCGGTGAAGGGCGCCATCGTGTACCGCGTTGGACCGGCAGTATCGAGCAGATCCGGACCAAGTATTGCGCCCATTTTAGAAATTTCATCGTCATTGAAGCCTACGCTCGCGAGAAAGTCTCTATTGTTTTGGTTTCCGCGCCTGAAGAGATTCTGGACATTGAACCCGCCTCGCAATTCATTGACGAGGCTGTTGGAAAACAGGCGAGTGTAGGACAAGGAAAGCGTATGGTTGGTCTGATGTTGGGACAGCAAGCCAAATGGATCAAGCGGGCTCACCGCCAGGGTCCGCCGGCTACCGGGATTGTCCTGAAATGTATAGACGGCGAAGAATTTATCTTTCTCAGAGAAATCTCGGTCTATGCGCATTGTTGCCAGGTCTCTCGTGAGCAGTCCGGCCACGTTTCTGACATAGCTTCTCAATCGGCCGTTGGTCGCATTGAATGGAGTTGCCGGATTGGTATGAGGGTAGTAACCACTCATGATGTTGGTGGCGATCGGATTGAGGAGTCGCGTCGGAATTGAGAGCCAACGCCGCGTCCCGCCAGTGATTACGGTATTGTTGGCCAGCTCGGCCGGTGTAAGTAACGGTAAGACCGCACCATTAACTGTCGGCCTGCTGTTGGCCGCAATCGCAGTGAAGTCTCCATTCAAGACAAGCGATGTGGGCACCTGACTGGACCTGAGCTGCACCACGTTCAAATCCCAACGCCGCTCGTAGGAAAGCATGAAGAAAGTCTTGTCTCCGGAGATGGGAAATGGACCTGTGAGCGAACCCCCGACCTCATTCAGGTTGAACCTCGACTTCGGGAACGAGGGTGTATCAGCAGTGGGAAGGAAGGCCGCCTGGGCGTTCTTGTCTTGTACGGTCCAGGCTGCTAACGCATCATTCTTATTGTTGTAGAAGAGTGAACCGTGATAATCCTTCCCGCCGCGTTTTGTCTCCACCCGAATATTGGCGATGCCGGAATATTCTGCGGTGAAGTTCTTCGAAAGGACGGTTAGCTCGCCGATTGTTTCGAGAGAGGGCTGACTGGAAGTAGGCTCGCCGAATATGCCGCCATTCGTGCGCTGACTATCGAGCGAGAAACTCGCGCCATAGCTCTGTCCGCCAATAAACTTGAAGCTGCCATCACCATTTGGCCCCTGGGTAATATCAGGATTCAAATAGAGATACTCGTAAATATCACGGCTGTCTCTGGGTAGTTGGATGAGTTGCCTATTGTTAATGGTACCGGAGATGACGGGTCGTTCCTTTTCGATCAAACCGGTTTCCGTCCCGGTCACCAAAACGTTTTCGCTCTGGGCACCAACCTCAGTTTTGATATCTGCACGAACAACATCGGAACCTTTTACGGCCACATCAATCTCGGATGTCTTAAAGCCAGTGGCACTGACACTTACCTTGTAGACACCTAACTTTAGGGCCGTCGCTTCATAGTTCCCGTCACTGTCGGTCGTTAAATCCCGGGAGAGGCCGGTTGTCTGATCCGTAATCTTGACGGCGGCATTAGGAATTATGGCGCCATTCGGATCAGTAACAGTTCCCCGGATCGTGCCGAGGTTCGTGCCCTGCGAAAATCCAGTAAGGGCAAAACAGAAGAGGCAAGCAGTGGCGAGTACCGTAATAACGGTCTTTCCTATCATTCGCATATAGACTCCTTGGCGAAGTTGTTCGCAGAAGAGAAGCAGCCTGGGCATTCACGTGCGGGAGCACATAGCCGACGTCGCATAACACTGAATCCAAAAAAGCCTTTAGTTTGTTTACGTTTCAAACGAACCTGAGAAATTCGTAACCAATTTAAGGGTTAGTTTGCGTTTAATACTAACTTGGGACTGTTTCAGCTCAACGAGTTTTCAAGCTTGAGCTGTTAGCAGGAATTTTTACCGAGTTTCAAAGCTGACCTCCGGCTTATAGCACTCTGTACGCCGGTTAGGCAAGATCTTTTTGTCCGATTTTTCTTTTGTCAAACATTCCGTATGCGGTTTTCATTTAATCGGATCTGCCTCAGTCACGGGGAATGACCGGTAGAATCAGGGCAGACTCGTGTTGCCGGTCGTGATAGATCGTTTGATCGGCAGTCACTGAACGAGTCGCTCCGGCGATTGGTTCCCCGGTGTTCAAATTCCGATTGAATCGAGGGAAGTTACTGCTGGACACGTACAGACGAATCGCATGTCCCTTCTGGAAAACATTTCCGGTGGCCCATAAATCAATCGTGTATTTGTAAACCCTGCCTGGGACCACTTCGCTGACTTTCGTCGAGCTTTCTCGATATTTTGCGCGAACGATACCATCGGTCAGGAAACGAGCGTAGCCCGCTGCATCGACATCGACCAGCAGCGCAGTGAAATCGGTATCAACCGCTGTAGTCGCGGCATAAAGTTCCAGGGAAATAAAGCCCGTAACTTCCAGGTTCTGTTCGAGTGGAGGCGTGGAAAAGACGAGCACGTCTGCCCGCATTTCATTCGCTTTTTGGTTGGCCGGTCCCGGTTGTAGCGCTGTCCCGCAACACAACCTGCCACCAATAGTCGGTACCGGGTTGTTGGGATCGTACGCGTACCGATCTGGTTGCTCCTCACCCGGCTCGGCCAGACTCAATTCCCCGTCTCCGGTAACTTTGTTAGCTC
>DATFRK010000565.1:0-5648 GCA_035263325.1 Pyrinomonadaceae bacterium
GCAACACCACCTTTATCACGACGAGTGCGCGTTTGCTCCAATCGTTCAACCTGGTGGTCGCGCACTGACTCGTCGATTACCAGGATTGGCACTTCTGCAGGTTCGTCTGTCATCGTGTACTTGTTAACTCCGACGATTACCTGTTCACCGCGTTCCACAGCTTTCTGGTACTGATAGGCGGAGTCTTGAATCTCGCGCTGCGGGAAGCCCTTTTCAATCGCCGCCACCATGCCGCCCATCGCATCGATCTTGCGGAAGTAATCGAGTGCCTCTTGCTCCATCTTTTCCGTCAGCGATTCCAGATAGTACGAACCGCCTAAAGGATCGATTGTGTTCACCACACCTGTCTCTTCCGCGATGATCTGTTGGGTGCGGAGCGCGATCAAGGCCGCGCGGTCCGTGGGTAGCGCCAGCGCTTCATCGTAAGCATCGGTATGCAGACTCTGAGTGCCACCAAGCACGCCAGCCAGCGCCTGAATGGCAACGCGAACGATGTTGTTGAGAGGTTGTTGGACCGTCAGGGAAACACCGGCGGTTTGCGTATGGAAGCGCATCTGCAAAGTGCGCGGCTGGTTGCTGCCAAAGCGGCTTTTCATCTCCCGCGCCCAAATCCGCCTGGCAGCGCGATACTTGGCGATCTCCTCAAAGAAGTCGTTGTGGGCGTTGAAGAAGAAGGAAATTCTGGGCACAAACCGATCGACATCCAGGCCCGCCTCAACACCCCAGGCCACATACTCGATCCCGTCGCGCAGAGTGAACGCCAATTCCTGGACTGCTGTCGCTCCCGCTTCCCGAATGTGATAACCACTAACAGAAACCGGATTGTAGCGAGGCACTCGCTCAGTGCAGAACTCGAAGGTATCCACCACCAACTTCATGGCCGGCTTGATGGGATAGATCCACTCCTTCTGCGCGATGTACTCCTTCAGGATGTCATTCTGTAAGGTGCCGGAAATCTTTTCCCAACTCGCCCTCTGTTTTCCCGCAACCACGAGATACATCGCCAACAGTACTGACGCTGGAGCATTGATGGTTTGGGAAACGGTGACTTCCTCGAGGGGAATGCCGCTGAAGAGCACTTCCATGTCGGAGAGCGAAGAGACTGCCACCCCACACTTGCCCACTTCACCTTCAGACAACGGTGAGTCGGCGTCGTAACCCATCAGCGTGGGCAGATCATAAGCTACGGAAAGTCCGGTCTGTCCCTGGGCCAGCAAGTACTTGAAACGCGCGTTTGTCTCTTCGGGCGTGCTGAAGCCGGCAAACTGACGCATAGTCCAGAGTTTGCCCCGGTAGCCGGTGGGATGAATGCCGCGAGTGTAGGGAAACTCACCAGGGAAGGAGATATCTTTATCGAAGTCGAGATCCTGGATGTCAGCCGGGGAGTAGAGTCTGTTGACATCTGCCAGTGAGACAGTCTGAAAACTCTGCTTACGTTCAGCTACCTTGGCGAGAGTCGGTTTCAGTGTTTCCTCGTCCCAGCGCTCACGCTCTTTTTCAGCAGGTGAAGAACTTTCCTTGATTTGCGGCATTAAACCTCTTTCCAGGAACCGATTTTGCGAATCCGCGTCTGATATTAGTTGACACTGTCAGGTGCGTCAATTGTCGGATTTATGGACCTATAAAGAGGGAAGCGCGGCTGTGATGGCAGTCACAGCCGCGTCGTCTCGGAAGGGAAAACCGATTAGCGTGGTTGTAGAGCAGGGGAGCTATCGGCAGGCTTTTGCAGGCATGGAATTAAAGATTTTGACACGCGAACAAGTCTCCTCTACTTATTCGACCGGAACAACAAACTCGTTGCTGCGCACCATATTCAATCGGCTCCGGGCAGCTGACTCGATTGCACGCGGATTGTGCTGCAGTTGGTCAATCTCAGATTTCAGTACTTGATTCGCTCTGCGCATCGTCTCGACCTCGTTCTGCATGGAAGCAAACTGCTCCGAGGCGATCTTCACTTTTGCTCTAGTGCGCATGTTTACGGTTACGCAAACCGCAGACGTAGCCAGCAGCACTATGCCGAACAATACCCACGAGGGAATTATTCCCCCACGCCGGCGCACCTCAGTACGCGTGCCAATCATGTCCATCGAGATCTGTTGCATCGAAGAGACCGCCGCGGTATTACGAGGCAGCACACGCTGCGACTCGATACGCTCGTCAACCCAGTAAGTATTTGCGACCCTGCTCAAGTAGCACCTCCAGATCCTTTTCCGATTCCGATTCCGCATAAATACGTACCAGGGGTTCAGTCCCCGACGGCCGCACCAACACCCATGAATCGTCCTCAAAAATTTGTTTCAGACCATCGGTCTGATTAATTGTTTTTACTTTTGTCCCACCGGAATCGGTGGGCTCTTCCTTCAACTTTGCTTTCAGCTTTGGCATCAGGTCGGGAGTAAGTCTGACGCCGGTCCTGCATGTTTCCACGCGATCCGTCTTTGCAAACAGCGCGTTGGGTTGTTCCGTCAGTGATGCGCCTCGCGCCGCAACTGCCTGCGCTGCAAGCAGGCACGCAAGGATGCCATCTTTCTCCGGACAGTGACCCTTGATCGAGAATCCCGCTGACTCTTCACCGCCGAGGATAATCTTGTCTTCATTGATCAATTCTCCCGGGTATTTGAACCCCTCTGGTGTTTCGTAGACCGGAAGATCGCGAGGCCTGGCCGCTGCGAGATATCGGGTACGAAGATCGTGGCTTTGACAAATTCCCGCGGACCGGGCCTCGGCTCGACCCTTGGCCGTCGTGCCCAGACGTGCCTCAATCTCTTGGGTTACTGCCGGAAGTGCAGGCGCCCCGTCCGCGGTATAAAGCTTCATCCCGTTGAATTCGGGAGGATTGTGGGAAGCTGTGAAATTTATTGCACCAGCTGCCTGTTCAACCCGAATAGCATGGGAAACGGCGGGGGTCGGCGTCCGACGGTCGCAAATTAGTGTTCGAAATCCTTGACTGGCAAGAAGTTGCGAACGTTCAGCCGGAGGTTCTTCACCCAGAAAGAGAGCGTCATGAGCTATCACGACCTTCTGGGGAGCATCCAGTTTGAATTCTTCACGTATCGACTGGCTGAGCACGCGGCCGCTCGCAAACGTGAACTCGTCCGCTGCTGCTGCTCGCCTATCTGATGTGCCAACGTGGAAGCTCATTCGTGTGAATTTAAGTATCTGCTTAATGAGTATTAGCCGATTAGCCACAAGATAGCCGGTATCCGGGTCCGTGCAACCGCTACCTAATGTGCTTTAAGGCTTGTCAATGCCTTCGCTATCAATAACTTAGCGTCGGAGTGGCCGGAATGTAGCACCCGTGCTTAAGGGTGTAAAGACTTTTCTGTGCAATGCTTTAACAGCGTAAGTTGAACACTTACTTGAGGTAAGAGCGCTTAAGGTCGGAAATTGGCGAACGGTTGGCGAACGGAAATCGGTCGCTCCAAGCACTGATCTTGTAGAGGTTTAAAACTTGTTGACACACGATTGAGGCGCTATTAGACTTCGTACTGTCTTAGCGGTATTTGAAGACTTCGAACCACTCAGGCTTTACGGATTGATAAAATTTCCCATCAGCTGGTGCTTGGCCCCGACCCTGGTATCACTGGATCCAACCTCATCGCCGCAGAACACTCGATAAGTTATCTCAGGAAGCGTAGATGTCTGATTCTCTGGAATTGGTTTTGGGTACTTCACCGTCGGCGGCCGAAAATTCAGACCGATTACCGATAAGCTCAATCGTAAGAGCAGTTTGCGAGGCAGCAAATGGTGGCCCTGAACTGCTCTACGAGGTAATGATTAAGATGAGTCTGATGGTGGAGGCCACGGCACCTACCTACGGACTTTCGATCTGGGCCGCCGCGCTCTCAGACAGACCAAGCCTGCGTTGGGCGGAAGGGTTAGAAGAGGACGAAATCGAAGGTGGCGAAAAGGCGGTAGCCGAGGCGCTTACGAGCAATGGCGGGCGCCCTCCGGCCAGTGAGGGCGACCAGGCAATCTGCCTTGTCCTGGCATTGCCCAATGCAGTCCGGGAGGGAGCCGCTCTCTATGGTCGCTGCGTTCGCCCGCTCACTGCCGATCAGGCCAAAGAGCTTAACGCTCTAAACAATGTGGCCCAGTTGGCCCACGCACATCAGTTAACGAAAATCTCAACTGCGAATGCCCTCTCGAACCCGGCAAAGTTGCCGCCTCCAAGTGGTCTGCCCGGAATGGTGTTCAAGAGCCGCGCGATGTCTGAAGTGGCGCGTAGCGTCGAGCGGATCAAAGACTCGGATTCCACGATTCTCGTTACCGGTGAGTCCGGGACGGGAAAAGAACTAATCGCCCGGGCGATTCATCGGGTCAGTCGACGAGCGGAAGGAGAATTCGTTCCCTTCAATTGTTCTGCTGTCCCGGCTGAGTTGATCGAGAGCATGTTGTTTGGTCATCGTCGCGGTACTTTTACCGGGGCCCTGAGTGACCAGGCAGGATTAATTCGTTCGGCTGAAAATGGCACCTTGTTCCTCGATGAAATCGGCGATCTTCCTTTACCGCTGCAGCCAAAGCTGCTGCGATTTCTTCAGGAAGGCGAGATTCACACCTTGGGCGATCGGGCGCCGCGCAAAGTGAATGTCCGGGTTGTAGCGGCAACGCACAAGGACTTGGAGCAGCTAGTTAAGGAAAAGCTTTTCCGCGAGGATCTCTATTATCGAATTGCCACTTTGACATTGAAGGTGCCCCCACTCAGAGAACGGCCTGAGGACATATCGGCATTAATCTCTCACTTCATTAGTCACTACTCACGCAAGAATGAACGGGCGATCTCGGGAATTACCTGGGAAGCAATTCAAATCCTGGAGGCCTATTCCTGGCCCGGCAACATCCGCGAACTGGCGGCAGAGATAGAGCGATTGGTGTTGTACACCGACGACGGCGAATACATCACCCCGCAGAATATAAGTGGCCGAATCTTTCCCCAGGCAGACGAGGGCATACCGCAAAACGGCGAACACTTGGACCATCTGATGGATAACTACGAGCGCCGCGTTATCACCGAAACTCTAAAGCGGCACGACTGCAACGTTGCTCGGGCCAGCGAAGCACTCGGTCTTGGTTCGCGACAGACTCTTTATAAGAAACTTAAACGGCTAGCGATTGATGTGGGAGATTTCCTACAAGAAGACACTGAGCCGGGAATGCAGTTCCGCACTGACCGCACCAGATAAAACTGCTGTTTCAGCCGATCCTGCGAGAGCACTCGAGGCAATAACTCGAGTGCTCTTTTGATTTAACCCACCCCTGTCAACCGATTGGGCTTTCGTACCGACCGTTTGTCAACCACAGGCTACAAACAACAACTGCCTAGGAAAAACGCACCTCTCCTCTTTATGAGTCCCAATCCGCGGATAGCCCAGCCGCTGGGTTTGTCAACTCAGGGCGACAACTCGTGGACCACTGTGGGCCAAAACCCTTGATTTTGCATGGCTGAGGTCGTCCGCCGGAGTTGGCACGGGGCTTGTAATAGACCAAGACGTCGCGAGGCAATTATGCGTCGCAATTAAAAAAGGTCGGTGAGACCGGGAATTATGAAGACTAACACCACAAAGAATTTGGCATCGGCTGCAATGCTCGCAATCCTCTCCCCCGTCCTGGCGCTGGGAATTCTAGTCAGCCTCAAGACAGCGGGAATC
>DATFRK010000566.1:0-5050 GCA_035263325.1 Pyrinomonadaceae bacterium
TATCCTCGGTAGCGCTACTGGCCCTTGGTTACCCGTTAACCTGGGGTCATCTCTTCTTGCCCGGCCACGTTGCGGAGCAGATTTACGCACTCGCGCCCTTCATCGTGTCACCCATTGCCACCTACGCATACCTGCGTACGATAGGACGCAGCCGCCTCGCCTCAGTTTTCGGTGGCTTGAGTTTCGGCTACGGCGGGATGATGTGTGGCATTCTCGCCAACAGCGGCATGTTGACTAACAGCCTGGCGTGGGCGCCTCTCGTGCTGGTGTTTATAGAAAAGGCCCGCACCCAATCATTCACTCGTTGTTTGTTCTGGGCCACCATTGCTTACGCGCTTTGCGTACTCGCAGGTCACGGTCAGAGTTACGTTTACGTAGGCGTACTCGTGATCGCATATGGCCTTTTTACTTCGTTAACACTCAGACACGCGGGCTCGACCGCGGCCTGGCGACCGCTGCTCGTCGCGCTGAGTTCAATAGCTTTGTCCGCTGCTGTAGCCGCTTTCTCGTTACTCGAAACACTCCGAGTGGCAAAACGAAGTGTTCGCAGCACGTTGGCCTACGGAATATTCAGTGAGGGCTCGTTCAAACTTTCGCAAGCACTACTCTCCGCCGGCGCTCAGCTTTATCACTACGTTGACTCAGGCACCTACGTTACGCCGTTGGCCTTTGTGCTGGCAGCGGTCGCAATACTCGGCGCATTTTCACGACGAGACGGCGACCCGAGAATTTGGTTCTGGTTGGCAGTAGCGCTGGTTGCCTGGTTATTGCTGCTCGGCTCGAACACTCCCCTTAATCGCCTGGTCTATTTGATACCGGTACTAAATAAGTTTCGGGTTCCCTCACGCCACACCTTCGAATGGACTCTCGCGGTCAGTGTGCTCGGGGCTTTTGGGTGGGATTACGTTGTTACCCATTTTGAACAACTAAGCAAAAAGTCAACGACTGTGTTTGCGTTTGCGTCGTTGCTGGCCGCGACCATCGTGGGCGCGTTGTTCTGGCGCGCAGTGGTGTCGCACGCGATTGTTCAGTGGCCACCCGAACCTGATCCCATGATCTTTACGCGACTGCCGGAGTCGTCCTACTGGCTTTGGAAACTTGCCTTCATGGTCGCCACCGGCGCCCTGGCCTGGTTCAGTTTTCGCATTGGGAGCGGCAAAACTCGCACGAGTTTATTGGCCGCAACCATCGGGCTGGCTTGCTTTGTCGAAGCGAATGCGACGGTCTCGTGTTGGTGGGCGGGCGCCTTCAGTTTACCCGCGGCGCGCTTCCAGGTTGTCTCGGACACCACCCGCTACCTGTCACAATTTTCGCCTGCCCTGAATCGAGTTTACACACGCGTGGGCATGTACGCTGAAGAGTTCAGCAGCGAACCGCGATTGGAGGCGCCAAACCTGACGATGTTGTGGGGCTTACAGAATGTTGCAGGAATGGAACCACTCATCCTCGAGCGCTACAGCCGTGCGCTCGGTAACGTTGGGCCAGACTCCGTAACACCGCGTCCAGGGTCTCCCACGAACGACGATCTACTGGGCCCGCGTTCTCAGGTGCTGAATTTGTTAAATACAACCCACGTGGTGACCTACAGTGGATCATTGGAACTCTATGACGAGCAGCTTAGCTACCACGACGGCATTGGCTTCACAGCCAGTGAACAGCCGGTAACTCTGTCACCGGCTGACAGCATCACGTTAAGAGGAAAAATCACGAATGCGAATCAACTGGCTCTTGTCACTTCACTCTCGAATTCTGTATTGGAACCTGATGGTGCAGCCGTAGTGCGCATCAGACTTTTTACCGACAGTGGTCAAACAGTTGACGAGTTTCTGCGAGCTGGCCAGGACACCGCCGAGTGGGCCCATGAGCGACCTGACGTCAAACAGGCCATTAAACACAAGCTGGCTACTGTTTTTGATAGCCGGCCAGGTGATGCCACAAACAGTTTTGCCGCCAATCGATATTTTGCCCGCCTAAAACTGAGCAACAGTCTGAATGTTAGTCGCACTGAAATAACCAATATTTCCTCGCGCTCAACCATGACGGTCTGGAAAGCTTCGCTCTTTGATTCAACAAGGCAACTTTCGGCGCCGATGACCGTTGATAAGTGGGCCAGCAATTGGACCATCGCCTATGAGCGAGACGGGGTGGAAGTGCGCCACAACTCCCGGGCACTGCCACGGGCCTGGTTGGTTGCAGAAGCAGCTGCCGTCGATGGAGAGGAAGCCAGCAAACGCATTCGCGGCGAGACCACGCAGTCGTTCGAGCCACGACGGACAGCATTACTCGAGGTAAAGCAGAATGAACTGCCTCAGTTGCCGGGCGGCGAACTGGCGGCGGGAAGTAATGCTCGAATCGTCAACTATGAGCCCAATCGGATAAGAATCGAGACTACGTCACCGACAGCCACCGTGCTTGTAGTCAGTGAAATCTTCTACCCCGGTTGGCAAGTGACGATTGACGGTCAACCGGCGCGCATCATGTTGACGGATTATCTACTGCGAGGAGTAGCCCTGCGGGCTGGAGACCATCAAGTTGAGATGCGTTACCGGCCACCAATTGCCGGAGCGATCATTTCGTTGGCTGCCCTACTTTCACTGGGCCTTCTCGGCGTCAACAGTTGGCGAAGATCTAAGGCTGGACCACCTTCCCAGGCCCAGCGAGGCTCCCAGGAACAGCAACATGGCAAAGGCGCTTAAACCCACACCAGATTTAAGGCTATTCGGACGAAACTCGAAGCGAACGAGATGGGATCCAGCCGGTAAGCTAATGCCGCGCAACCCGTAGTTCGTTCGATAGATATGTGTTTCATTGTTATCGACAGTGGCGCGCCATCCGGGATAGTACGCATCGCTGGTGACTAAGAATGAAGCGGCACTAGAGCTTGTCCGAAGTTCCATCACATCATTAGAAAGCAAACTTATCCCTGCCACCCCTGCTTCTGCCTTGTCTCGAGACTCCAATCCTGACGGCACCGCTTCCTCGATTACGGCTGTACGAGCAGGGTCGAATGCTGTTCCGTCTGGCAGTTGTGAAGAGCGGACGGCGGTGAACGCTTGTTCTTCGGTGACTTGCAACACTTCCGGCACCAGCCAGGCGCGTGGTCGGGCGCGTAAGTTTTCGTAGACCAGTGCGCGACCGACTTCTTCTGGGTTCGCACTACCGTTGTAGCCGCTGTTACCCGCATTTATCTCGCCGATAAAACGCCACCGGCTGTTGTCGTTCAGCGAACCCGCGACGGGATTGACCGCTGATGAAGTGTGAAGCTCCTCGTCAATGAGCGAAACTTTTCGCAGCGTCACCGATCCCGGAGGTCCGGTCCATTTCAACTTGAGGCTGGCGATCTCTCGTTTGCCCCCCAGGGGTACGACGGTGACGTAGTAATGACCTTCGCACTGACCGGTCGCGCGTTGAGCCGGGTAATTGCTAAAAACTGTAGCGCGGCCGTGACGAATCGCCGGCCGCACGTCGGGACAATCAAAGGCCCACTCACTGAAATCGCGTCCCGCTTTCAGACTATAGTTGCTGGTGGCACCGTTGGCATCGGTAGTGGTCAGTTGTGCAAACTCAACCCCATCCGGCACCTCCACTGCGCAAGCAAGCGCTCCCACCATCCCGAGAGAGGTGGCGACTCTTGGCTGCGGCAGTTCCAGGTTAACGACGGCAGGTGCTTTCAAATCGCAACCTGGTCCAAGTGTGTAATTGAAGTTTGCACTGGACCAACGAAAACCGCGTGCATCTGTGAACGAGGGAGGCTCGACCTGGTCAGCAGGCACAAGTACGTACCGAGCGGCCAGCAGATCCAGCGCTTGATTCGCCGGTTCACGCCATGATTCATCGACGCTGCCGTGCGGCGGCATCGTCAGCATACGACTGGTGCGGGCCAGGATCAGCGGGCCATAACCACTGACGCTAAAAAATCCCCAGAGCTTCGACAGGTTTGGTGGTAGCTCACTCACTCTACCGAGTCCGCCGCGCACGGGGAGAATTCTTTGGTTCCCAATACCCGACTGAGTCCGATAGGTGTCAGCCGCAGCCGGCGGGCGCAAGAAGGCAGCGGGAGGTGATCGATAACGCCATTCGTAAAACCAGGCGAAGCTCGACAAGTCGACCAACAAGGCGAGAATCATCAACCCGCTAAACATCTGGACGCCGGGCCGTCGGTGCCAAAACAGCAACAACAAACTCAACAGGACAAAGAGTAACAGCGGGATCAGTAGCGCGAGATTTCTCGTGGGGTTAACTGAAACCGCGTGGCCCAGCCCTTGTAGCGCCAGCTCGTTGATCTTCCCGGACAATAGGTTGAAAGCAGCAACACACGTGACTATGACCAATGCACCGGTAGCAATTACGCCGGCAACCAATCGTACTGACACGGCGCGGGCTTGAAGGGCGCGTACGCCCAGCCCTGCGAGGATGCTGACGGCGAAAGCAAAAATAAAAAAGTACCTGGCAGGCGCGCGAAACTTGTTGATAACTGGAAGCGCAAACGTCAGACGACCTAGTGGTGTCGCTTCGCCCAACACCAACAGCAACGCGAGCAAGGCAACGACAAACCAAAACCAGGTCAACGATCTTCGTCTGTCTGCAAAAAAACCGAGAGCGGCGAGCAACAGTGGTAGCAGACCAACGTAACCGGTCAGTTCACTGGCGCCCCACCCATCTGCGCTGGAGGGCCACCCACCGAAGTACGGTGTTCCGTAAAAAGAGGTTGGGGAGCCTCCGTACAGGTAGGGAAAAAACAGCATCGGCACTTGTCGCAGCGGAAGTTCATAAGCGACAAATTCCGGAAATGTGAGGGCGGCACGCACACTGAGGTGGCTGAGCTCCGCAGTTGGGACCAACTGTATCGCGGCGAGGGCCGTACCGATCAAGACCATTGCCAGAGCAGCAACGTAGTAGCGCAACGTGTTAGTGTGGGTGGTCCAACCAATGACTACGGCATACACCACACCAACGCCAACAGTGTAAGTAAACATCTGCGGGTGACCCGCCAGCGCTGCACAAGCTACGGTCAACGTCCCAACGACAAACCAGAATTGCGATCGGGATG
>DATFRK010000567.1:0-4163 GCA_035263325.1 Pyrinomonadaceae bacterium
CAACGTGAACCTCCACGGCGCAAGGCCGTGGCATCTACGAATTTAATATTCGACGGTTTTCTTGTAGCCGAGAACGTGACCACACCACGGCACAAGGCCGTGGCATCATCTTTGAGACGTTTACCTAATCAGCCCCGACAACCAGTGCATGATGTTGAGCGTGAGTTGCTTATTATCGATGCCCGGGTAGTTCATACCAATGGGTTCGTTAGCCGGTGGGCTGTCGAGCAGCGCGGAAAGCATGTCGGCCTCACCCAACACTACCACCCGACCACTGCCAACCTTTACCGCCAAGCCCTCAGCGCGACCGGCGGCCGACACATTCTTGCTCGCGTCCGCGGAGTCGACTATCTCGACGGCCTTTTCAGAAAGGAGCAAAAACGCCGAACTCCCTTTCGAACCTTTCAGTGATTGCCCGGAAAACGCCATAACCCGGTTTACTTTTTCGCCATTCTCGCGACCCTGTAAGATTGGGTGGTCGGCCAGTAGATGATTCTCACGCGAAAAGACGAGATAGTCTTTGTGCTTCTCGCTGTTTAGCGGGTCTTCCACCAACGCAGCACTCATTTCAACTTCGAACTGCTTCGCCAAACTCGCGGCTGATTTGCCAAATGGCGCTTGATCGGCAACCAGCAGCAAAGCGCCACCACTGCTAACCCATTCGCGAACTATCGTCGTCTCTTCCTCCGTGAAGGCTGGACCATCCGCGCCAGCCTCATCAATATCGTCAGCCAGCGCATTAACTATGACCAGGACTTTAAAACTGTCGAGAACCTTCCTGGTAAATGGTTGACGATTGATGACCACGCGGTAACCATCGAGCGTCAACAGATCAGCGAATGGACGGTACCGGTTAGTCGAGGTGTGATAGTTATTGTGTCCTTCGTCAAATAGGACGCGTGGTCCATTCTTCGCATACGCGGGATGCTCAACCACCGGTTTGTACTCAGGATCCGCCAGATGCTGAGCAGAGGCTAGCGAAGCGCAAAGGAGTAAGCTTAGAGCCAGGGGAAGGAGGCGACAGATATTCATGGGTGGCTCGGGGTGGGCTCTGTAGGTTTTCAGACTCGTGCCTGGAGCTTCGTCAGTCGCTCGGCGGCACGGTTGAGTGTTTCATCCCTCTTGCAAAAACAGAACCTCACCTGTTGACCACCGCGTGCGGGCACGCTGTAGAAACTCGATCCGGGAACGCAAGCGACACCTATTTCGCGGATCAAGTGCTTGGTGAACTCGACGTCGTTGGGAAAACCGAAGACCGAGATATCAGTCATGATGTAGTAGGCGCCATCGGGCACAAAGGTGCTGAATCCCGCTTCTTCGAGCACCGGCAGCAATAGATCGCGGCGCGCCTGATAATCCGCCTGCAGGTGTTGGTAGTATTCCGCCGGTAACGACAGTGCGTAGGCACCCGCCGCCTGCAATGGCGCCGCAGCTCCGACAGTCAGAAAGTCGTGGACCTTGCGAATACCACTCGTAATTTCTGCCGGTGCAATGCAATAGCCAACTCGCCAACCAGTCACTGAATAAGTCTTCGACATCGAGTTGACGATCACGGTGCGCTCACGCATGCCCTCGATCTGGGCCATGGAGATGTGTTGAATCTCAGCTCCCGCTCGCGGATAAAGAATATGCTCGTAGATTTCATCGGTGAAGCAGAGTGCGTCGAACTCCTGGCACAAGCCGGCGATGAACTCCAGCTCATCACGAGTAAAGACCTTGCCGGTGGGATTGTTGGGATTGCAGACAATGATGGCCTTGGTTTTTTCGTTGAAGGTCGCTTTGAGTTCGTCGCGATCGAAACTCCAGTCCGGGGCCTTTAAAGGGACGTAACGTGGGCGCGCGTCAGACAGGATTGCATCGGGAGCGTAGTTCTCATAAAAGGGCTCGAAGACAATCACCTCATCACCGGGATCAACCGTCGCCATCATGGCGGCGATCATTCCCTCAGTCGAGCCACAGGTAACGGTGATGTCTGTTTCCGGATCGATCTCCAGGCCAAGGTACCATCCCGTTTTTTGGGCAATGGCATCACGAAACTCTTTGGCCCCCCACGTGATTGCATACTGATTGACGTCTGCCTCAATAGCTTCCATCGCTTTGCGCTTGATGTCCTCCGGAGCGGCAAAATCAGGAAAGCCTTGTGAGAGGTTAACGGCGCCATGCTTGAGTGCTTCACGCGTCATTTCGCGAATAACGGATTCAGTGAATGAACTGGCTTTCCTGGAAACGTGGCGAGTGGTGGAAATGGAAGGAGTGCTCATTTAGTTAAGTTGCGTCAGTGATGATAACTCACAAAAGAAATTGGATTTTTTTGGAGACGATCGGCCTCTAGTTCTGGCCTTTTGGCGACCATGCTCTCACAGGGGTACTACTGTGGCAAGCACGGTTGTCGTCCGTCACCCTCCTTAATGATCATGCCGGTGAGATGACGAAACAGAAGCTCGCCAGACTCACTGCAGCCGTTCTCGTTGTCATACTCCTGGTCCTTCCTTTCAGCAGCCAAACAGACAGAATAATTGACAAAGTCTCAAGCCGGATTGAAAACCCGAAAGCGCTGCAGAATTTTCTTGTCGCCCTGGCTGCCTCGCGATCAGGACGGCTAGAACCAGTGCGGATTATGCACTTCGGTGATTCACACGTCGCGGCTGACATCCTCACGCGAGAAATTCGGCAGCGATTTCAGCAGGAGTTTGGCGATGGTGGGCCAGGCTTTGTTGTCCCGCGCAATCCCATGGCGACAAAGCGGGTTGGAGTCGAATCGAGTGCCACCGACGGCTGGGTGATCGAAGGCATCGGTGGCCGGTATGCCAGTGACAACATTTATGGTCCAGCCGGAATCAGCCTGGTAACCCAACGACCCGGTGAACGGGCCTGGCTCCAGGCAGACAGCAACCATTTCGAAGTCTTTTTGGTACGCGAGCCCGGCGCCGGTAGCATCGAAGTTACCATCAACGGCAACGATGCGCTGGACCAGCCGCTTAACCTGGTCGCAAGTCGTACCTCGGTAGAGTTTCTATCGTTCGACACTGCGGACGAGGGCCTCCACCGAATAGAAGTCCGCACCCTCGCTGCCGGTAGAGTGCGACTCCTGGGACTGGTTGCGGAGCGTATTTCGCCCGGTGTTAGTTACGATGTGTTTGGCATCAATGGCGCCAAGGCCAATCGCATTCTGAACTGGAACCAAGCAGCGCTCGCGGAGGCAATCAGCAGCCGCAACCCAGACCTGATCATTATCGCCTACGGTACGAATGAAGTAACCGAGGCTGACTGGACAGCGAGTGATTACCAGGTTGAGTTAGGTGACATCCTGCGCCGGCTGCATACAATGGCTCCCGATTCTGCGCTTTTGGTGTTCGCACCGCCGGACCGCGCTGACCTGCGCCTGAATAGTCGACTGCCACAGCTGATAAACGCGGAACGTCGGGCTGCGCTGGCAAATGGGGCCGCGTTTTGGAGTGCGTACGATGCGATGGGCGGGGCTGGGTCGATGAACGCGTGGGTCAGGCAAGGCTTAGCGCAATCAGACCGCGTTCATCTAACCACTGCCGGCTACACGCGGCTAGCTGATCAGTTTTTCAACGATGTAATGCGAGTGTGGAGAGAGAAGTAGGGGATTGCCAATTGCCGATTGGCCAAACATTCAACTCTTAAGAATTGCGCAGTCAGGAAGGGTTGTAAGCGCCCCCGACTCGACTTACGAAAATTGCGCAGTTGGGAAGGGTGGTAAGCGACTTGCCGACTCAACTCTCGACGCGGACTTCTGAGCGCACCCCCGCTGATCTCTCGTTTAAGAAGCTTTTGAATTAATCACTGGTGCCGCGAGTTTGAACTGTCAAACTAAGACCTGTGATTGGATTGATCAGCGGGGGTGCGCTCAGATGTCCGAGTCGAGAGTTGAGTAGGCAAGTCGCTTACCACCCTTCCCAACTGCGCAATTTTGGTTAGTTGAATAGGCAAGCTGCACTCACTGCAGGGGATGGTACCGATTGTTGGCTATCGTTCCCTACGGATCTTCCTGGTCCAACGCGGCGAGCAGATCAGCAAGATCTTGCGGCAGTGGCGCGGTGAATTCGAGCGGCTTTCCAGTCGTGGGATGAGTGAAGCCCAACTTCTCTGCGTGTAGAAATTGCCGGCCGAGGTTACGAATGCGCGCCCGCAGCCGC